>JBAXGJ010000092.1:0-5358 GCA_037139475.1 Actinomycetes bacterium | reverse complement strand
TCAGAGCACCTGTCTTGTAAACAGGGGGTCAGGGGTTCGAATCCCCTCTCCGGCTTCGGGCGAAACGCAATCAGCTAGGGCGTTTTCGGCAGGCTCCAGAAGGCCTGCCCCAACGCGCGTTGGGCCTTCTCATCGAGTGATCCGTGTGGAGCGAACAGCCTTGAAAACCTTAAGATTTATCCCCTGTCCCATCACCGTCTGCCCCATCGCATTCGGGTGGTAGGTGGTGCCATCCCATGCCGGCGCCTTCCACGCCTCGTAAATCTGCCACTGCGCTTTGGGATCTCGGACCATCGCGTCAAAGTCAATGACCCCGTCGAAGACGCCGCTGCCACGAATCCACGCATTGACCGCCTGCCGGTTCTTCTCCTGCACACTTTGCAGTGGCATGCCCATCGGGATGAGCGTTGCTCCAATCACCGGAACGCTGCGTGAGTGAGCCCGCTTCACAATGTCGCGCATTGCCGCCTTGACCTGTCCCGGCGGACTCGGCGGGACATCGCAGCATTTTCCCGGAATACTTCCCCCGATGTCATTGGTGCCTTCGAGTAGGACGATTGCGGCCACTCCCGGCACCGACAGCGCGTCGCGCCACAGCCGCTTCACAGCGGGAAGACCGCAACAGAAGGGCGGGCTCGGTTCATACGGATTTAGCTGGTTGGACACTGTGTTGCCGGAGATCGCCGCATTCGAAACCGACAGGCGTTTCGCTGCCGGTAATGCGTTCAGGCGCGTAGCCAAGACGTCGGTCCACCGCTGCCCAGGGGGACCAACTGCATCAAATCCGTCGGTGATCGAATCGCCCACAGCGACTACGGTGCCGATCGAATTGGTGCGCGCAGCTATAACATCGGTCCACCACACCTGGCCGGGGAAATACGCTGCGACTTGGTAGGTCTTTGGCTCTGAAATTACGTCCAGTGCCGGGAACGCTCCAGCTCCGGAGTCCCGGGCATGGTTGCCGGGAGTGCTGATGTACATTCCAGCAACGTCGTAAGCGTAAGGGAAAAGGTTGTTCTTTCCCGAGACCGGACTGCCGGGTGCGTAGATGCTCAACGCCACTTGATCGCCGGCCCGCACGCGGATGTCGACCGGGTCACTCCAGGCATGCTCACCCGGCGGGACCTTTACCGATCCCCTGCGGCCAAACGTCATGCGCACGTTAGAGCCACTCACGAGGCGCGCGCTGCTGCTGGCTACCGGTTTGCCAGCCCATGCCTGCTGAATAGTCAATGGAGTTTTGCCGAAGTAATTGCTGAAACGCACGCGAATTGATCGCGAATCGGTCGACAACTTGAACAACTGGCGGACCGTCCTGTTCGGTGAGCGGATCTGGTCGCTTGTTGGATCGTGCGGCCGCGCGAACTGACTTCCGGCCATCGCTGCTTGCCAAACCGCCGTACGGCCTGGAGCGGTACTACGAGCACTCGCGACGGCCAGCGAGCCCACCAGCATCACTAGTGCGACGGCCGTCGCCACGATGCCGAACGTTCGCCAAGAACCAATGAGCCGCCAGGACATGAATTAACCGTAACCTGTTGGGCACGAGCAGGAGCTGATTGGCTGACGGGCGCTGGCCGAAGGCCGCCGCAACCGAACTCTGCAGGTGGAAACAATCCCTGCGCCGGATTGGCTCACCGGCTCTCCAGCCGCGTCAACGTGTCACACTAACTTTATGCCTTCGCTACGACCTACTCGACGTGTGAAGCTGATCTTTACGATCCTGATCGCCGCCGCTGCGACCGGAGCGCAGGCTGGCACGGCCTCCGCAGCAGCGCTGAACTGGCAGTCCTGCAGCAAGCCGCAGTTCGACCGCTGGAAGCAGGTCGATGGATGGGCTCTCCCGAACTTTGATTGCGCCGCCTTCACGCGCCCGCTTGACCGCAGCAAACCGAACGGCAAGAAGGTAAAGCTCGCGGTAGTGAAGCTTCCGGCCAACGGCAGCCCCGCGGACAGGAAGGGCACGCTATTCCTCAACCCCGGCGGCCCCGGCCAATCGGGGGTCGGGCTTTCGGAGATGGTCTACTTGCTTCCGCCCGAGGTCAGGGCGGCGTTTGATTTCGTTAGCTATGACCCGCGTGGCATCGGCGCGTCAACACCGGCACTTTCGGGGCGCGGATGCAACATCCCAAAGCCAACGCGCCCGGCTACAGGGTCGGTCAACTGGCAGAAGGTTCTTACCGCTCGGCAGAGGCAGGTTTCCGATTACAACTCGCTCTGCTTCAAGGGGAACCGCAGCCTGGTTGAGAACGGCGGCAGCGTCGACGGAGCCTACGACCTCGACGCTCTGCGAGCCGCGGTTGGCGACAGCAAGATCACCTACTGGGGCATCTCCTACGGCACACTCCTCGGCTCCACCTACGCCCAGCTCTTCCCAAACCGCGTCCGTGGAATGG
Source organism: Actinomycetes bacterium (assembly GCA_037139475.1). Taxonomy (GTDB): domain Bacteria; phylum Actinomycetota; class Thermoleophilia; order Solirubrobacterales; family Solirubrobacteraceae; genus F1-60-MAGs163. Next base: position 2,962 of record JBAXGJ010000092.1, on the reverse strand, counting down.
TCTTCGATGGCAACATGGACCCTCAGGGTTCGCTTTACGGGATTAGCGCCGGCTCGGTGGCTCCCGACCACTCGATCGGCTTCTTCCTGCTGGCTAACGGGCTGAGGGCGAAGTTCAACCAAGTGATCGCGCAGCTGAATAAGCGCACGATCCCGCTCGCGGGCAATAAGCGTTACACGCGCTGGGATCTGCTCGACGTTCTCAACGACGACGTTGACTTTTACCCAGTAACCGGCGACCAGAGCTGGGCGCAGGCCAAGCAGGCCGTCACCTATTCGTGGAACGCCCTTTTCGGCTCTGCTAGCGAGAAGGCCGCCGCGCGCACAGCACTTGCCGCCGCCGACTTGCGCAGCCCCACTACCGGTACTGCTGGAAGCCTTTGGTCAGCGGTCGTCTGCCAGGACTACGCCGACCGAATCTCAAACTCTCGCCAACAGCAGCGCCTGAAGTGGATCCTCAAAGAGGGGCCTCTCTATGGCGGCTCGCTCGGCGTGGATTACCTCACCACCTGCAACGGGTACGGGGGAGCACGCCCAAACGCGGTGCCGCGGCCCAAGCAGTTCGGGCCACCGATCAGAGGCATCATCTCCAACACGACCCGTGATGGCGAGACGCCCTACCAATGGGCAGTGAACATGGCGCGCACCTACCCGACGATGCGCGCTATCACCCTCGTTGGCGGCATTCACGGAACATTCGGGCTCAGCCAGTCGAGCTGCGTGAACACCCCGATCGCCAACTTCCTCGTCACCGGTTCGCTGCCGGCGGTTGACCTCGCCTGCCCGTTCTCTCCGCCGCTTAGCGGCCCCTAGCAGAGCCGGGGGCAATGACCTCCGAAAGCAGCTCGGCGAGTTCGGCGGGCGCGCTGACCATCGCGTCGTGACCGGTTGCGATCTCGAGCATCTTAAAACCCTCCTCGCGCGCCCGTTCGGTCGCCGTCACGGTCCCGGGGTTCTTCGGAGAAGTAAGGTCGGTGAACGTTCTTGGCAGCTTTCTGGCGGCACCGGTCGGCGCTGAGAGCGGCTCAGTCGATGCACGGATTGGCATGTCGGTGAGGTTCTCCCAGACCCACTTGCGATCGGCGGGGTCGGTCAGCCCCCAACGGTCGAGGAAGCTCTCCTGAGGCGGTAGTCGCCAGCCGTCGCCCTGCTCGCGAGCAATCTTCAAGAACGCGTCGCGCGACTCCTGCGGCTCAAGATCCATCAGCGATTCTCCGTCCCGCGGCAGGAATGCGTCCAAGTAGGCCAGGCTGGAGAGACGGCCGCCGACGAGTTCGGCCGCGCCGGTGATCACAGCCCCCGCGTAGCTATGCCCGACCAGCGTTACCTGCTCAAGCCCCTCCCCCTCGATCAGTGCGGCAATATCGGCCACGTGCGTCGCCAGCCCTACCTCGGGCGTCAGCTCGTCGGCGCGTTCGGCGAGGCCGGTGAGCGTCGGCGCGTAGACCGTGTGGCCTGCTGCTTCAAGCAGCGGCGTGACTCGCTGCCAGCACCATCCTCCGTGGTTGGACCCGTGAACGAGGACGAAAGTGAAGCCTCGATCGGGGCCGCGAAGCTTGCTGGAGGTCATCCGAGGCAGGGTACCCCAGCCCGGGAAATGCTCAGTTGCGCGTACGATCCTCGAATGTCAGTAGACGCTAATCGTGAGATCGTCGAGATCTTCGCCGCTGATGACCTCGTGGCCGTCCACCGCCGCTGGACCGGGACTCATTCCGCGACCTTTGAGGGAATTGATGCCACCGGACGCAAAGTGGACTTTCAGTCGACCGCAATCCTCAAGATCCGCGACGGTCGAATCGCCGAGTACCACGGCGTGCCGGACATGCTCGCGCTAATGGCGCAGTTGGGCGCCGCGCGCGAAGCGTCGTTCTAAGACGCCCCCACACGCCAAAGGCTCCTTCACTCGATCACCATTGCCTGTAGCTTCCCCAGATGAGTTCAGAGCCGCTCGGACAGCAACTACCGGCCTCAGGCACAAGCGACGACCCGCCGGTCCGAATTGGCGTTGCTACGGCGGCCGCGGTTGGCGCTGTGCTCGTTGGACTTGGCCTCGCGCGCTTCGCTTTTGCTCCGCTGCAACCGGCGCTCGTGGCGGACGGCTGGTTCAGCGGAAGCGGCGCGGCCTTGCTGGCAGCAGCAAACCTCGCCGGCTACCTGATCGGCGCATTGACCGGCTCGCACGTTGCGCGGCGAATTAGCCCGCCGAATGTGATTCGCGCAGCGATGCTGGTGGTCGCGGCCTCGTTCCTTGTTTGCGCCGATGAGTCGTTGCCGTTCATCTGGTTCTTCCTCTGGCGTGTTGCGTCGGGGATCGGCGGCGGAATGATCATGGGGCTCGCGGGGCCGACCGTCTTGGCTTACGTACCCGCGCCTCGGAGGGCTTTCATCGGCGAAATGGTGCTTTACGGACTGACCGGCGGCATCATCATCGCCGGCGCGCTGATGCCGCTGCTGGTCAAGGAGAGCGTCGAACCGGCGTGGATTGCGCTCGGATTGATCTCCTTGCTGACGGCAGCCGTGACTTGGCGGATGTGGCCGCCCGCGCAGCCGCGCCCACACACCGGGCCGCATGAGTCGGAGCACGCGCGGCTCTACTGCGTCCAGTACGCGCTGATTGCCGTCGGCGTTGTGCCGCAGATGATCTTCCTCGTTGATTACATCGCCCGCGACCTTGAGCGCGGCGTCGCGATTGGCTCGCGATTCTTCCTGCTCTACGGGCTCGGAGCGATCATCGGGCCGATGCTCTACAGCTTCATCGCAGGGCGGATTGGCCTTCGCTCAACGGTCAAAACCGCGGTCGCCGTGCAGTTCTTCTCGATCCTGCTGCTGATCGCCGACGACTCGGGCAGTTTCCTGGCCGCCGCCGCCTTCCTCGGCGGCCTCGGGATGCCCGCGCTGCTCGCGCTCTCGCTGCTGCGCAGCCAGCAGATCACCGAAGGCGACCCAATCCGCCACCGCGCGCT
>JBAXGJ010000091.1:0-5364 GCA_037139475.1 Actinomycetes bacterium | reverse complement strand
AGAGCCCCCGACTCATAATCGGTCAGACACAGGTTCGAATCCTGTCGGGCGCATCGAGCAGTGCCGCCCGATACACGGCTTCGAAGCGTCACGAAGCGGGAACAGTTTCGCTCGCACGATTTGCTTTACTTTGCGCCATGAAAAAACTGATGCTGTTTCCGTTTCTGATCGCACTCGCTGCTTCGCTTCCGGCCCAAGCGAGCGCCCAGCAGTACGGGAAGGTGATCTCGGTTCGAACCGTTTCGATCGATTCCCCCGGCAATAAGTCGGTCAGCATCGTTCCCTTCACCGACGCGGTCTACCCCTCGTGCGCTGGCGTTCCCGATCCGGTGCCCGCGCCGTTCGGCAGCTGTATGGCAGTCGGCGCCGTCAAGAACCGGTACCAAATCGGTGAGCTTGAGGTCACAGTTGCTCAGTACGTCGCGTTTCTCAACACAGCCAACTTCGGCCTCACGAACCCGCCGCGACTCTTCATGCCGCGCTTCGAGACCGCAAAGAGCTGGCCGCGCTTCGGCTCAATCAATTTCAATCAGCGCGCTGCCCCCGGAACCCGCTACAGCGTCGCTTACCCGCAGTGGGCAAACAAGCCTTACGCATTCGCCACCTTTGGCCGGGCCGCTCGTTTCGTCAACGCGCTGCAGAACGGAACGCTGCTGTCGAAGAAGACGAGCCAGACAAATGGGCGCACAATCACCACCTACCGCGTCCGACTGTCAGCAAGGACCGAAACCGGAATGTACGACCTCGGCGTCACGCGGCCGAAAGGTGGCAGCGGGCGAAAGGCTTCAAACGGCTTCGTGATCCCAAGTCAGAACGAATGGATCAAGGCGGCCTACTACGACCCTAACGGCGGCGGCACTGACTCCTACTGGAAGTACCCGACCAACGCAGGCGTGTTCGGTGACGGAACCGCAACGGCGCCAAACGCCTCAGTGCTCAGCCCCGGCACGGGAGCGGTTACGAACGGATCGAGCCAGCCGCTCTCGAGCTATACCGCGCCGGGCCTACCGTCACCAAACTGGTGCCCCTCGCAGGTATCGGCTGCCAACTGCTCGGTCTACCCGTTTGCCGGAGACCCAACCGATCAAAACAATCTCTTCCAAGGCAACGTCAGCACCGTCGGGCAGACGCGCACGCGCTCGCCATGGGGGACGCTCGACCAAGGCGGAAACGTGGTCGAGTGGACCGACACTGTGACTGCGGCGCCTGTGGGTAAAGACAGAGCGCTTACTTGGCGCCGGATGCACGGCGGCATCGCCAGCTCTCCCGCTGGCGAGAACGACGCGATTCAGCTCTGGCTATCGGCCGTCGGCCTCAACGCCGAGGACGACAACTTGAAGAACCACTACCCATGGTTCGGCTTCAGGATCGGCGTGATCGGCTCGCTGACCCCGACGCCTGGCGGCGTCACCGGCTAGCAAGCCACCGCAACGTAAGCCAAACAATTCGCCATAACTCTTAGCCACTCGTCTATCTTTGGCGGGTGGCAATCACGCTCACGCAGCTGCGCAGCTTTCTTGCCGTAATCCGCTCCGGCTCAGTAACGGCTGCCGCGGAGGAGCTGGTTGTGACGCAGCCGTCGATCTCGGCCGCGGTTCGGGCCTTAACGCGTGAGATCGGCACGCCGCTGCTGGAGCGCGACGGCCGCGGCGTAACGCCGACCGCGGCGGGCCGCGCCTTCGCCCCTTACGCGACCGACATCATCGGCCTGCTCGACCGCGGGGCGGCCGCAGCCGTCGAAGCTTCCGGCGTCGCCGCCAGCGGGCTACGGATCGCCGCCGTGACGACCGCCGCCGAATCTTTCGTGCCGGTGCTGCTGCAGCGCTACGCCTCGCGCAACCACGATGTTGACCTGACGCTCGCGGTCGGCAACCGCGAGCGCGTGCTGCAGCTGCTGCTGCGACGCGAAGCAGACATCGCTTTTGTAGGGCGGCCTCCAAGCGGCGGCCGCGAGGGAAGGATCAAGTCGCAGTCGGTGAGGCCGAATGAACTGGTGCTAGCTGGCGCGCCTGATGAGCCGCTGACGAAGAAGTCTTCGGTGACGGCGGCCGAACTAAACGGCAGCCGCTGGCTGCTGCGCGAGCAAGGTTCCGGAACGAGGACGGCCAACGAGGATTACATCGCCGCCAACGGGCTGACTGTCAGCACACTGACGCTTGGGTCGAACGGCGCGATTAAGCAGGCCGTCAGGTCGGGGCTTGGGATCTCATTCCTTGCCCGTGATTCGGTCGCCGGCGAACTGGAGAGCGGCGCGCTTGCCGTGATTCCACTGACAAACATTCCCCCCGGCCGGCCCTGGCACGTTATGCGCTCCTCGGTCGGGCCGAAGACCGGCGTCGTGACGGACTTCTTCGACTTCGCCGTTGCCGAAGCCGACAAACTCGCCAGCTAGTAAGCCTTCAGCAGCCTCAGCTTCAGCGACCCAACCAAGGCAACGTTGCCCTTGACTGAAATCCCAACTGCCCTAAATGCCTTAGCGGCCGTGGCGACGTTCTTGACAGCGACATCAACCGACGCGACCGAGTTGCTCGAGCTGCGGATCAGCTGAACGACGGGCCCGCTGGGAAGTCGGTAGACGTAGCCGGCGGAGGGCTTGGCCGGAGCGAATAGCTTGCTCCAGGAAGCAGGATCCTTGGCGTTAATCCTCACGCGCGAGACGCTCACCAGCCCGGCGTTATTTGCGGGAGCAACGCGCGGAATTGGCTCGAGAAAGTTGTAGACGCAGAACTGAGCGGTCAATTTGTTGGCCTGCGCGAAACTCGGCAGCTCAACGAGCGTGTAGAGCAGCTTCGGACCGACCGTTTGCGGGTCGGGCGCCCCGTGCTTGATCCCGCGCTCATCTAGCGCCGCGGTGAGCCCGGTCAGCGTGGGCGGCTGGAAGGTTACGAACTGGCTTCCCGCCTCCGGCGAAGTACCGGCTCCAAGCTCGAGGTTGACGTTCCCCAGCCGAATCCCGCCCGATGAGATAGCGCTGTACGAGGCAAACGGCCACGCCGACTTAAGCTTCAGCTTGAGCAAAGCGTTGTAGAGCTTCTGCGCTTTGGCCTTGGTAGTAACGGCAGTGACATGGTTGAGGTCTGTGACGATCGAGCTGCCGATCGGTGGGTTGATCCCAATCGTTCCAGCACTCGCTGAGCTACTGAAGACCAGGACTGCGCAGCTGGCGAGCGTGGCTGCGATCAGCAGGCGGCGGAATGAGAGTCGGTTGTAAGGCATCCGCACACCGTACATCATCATCTGAGGCCAGCGAGCCGATTCGCCGCCATCAAACGCCCGACCATGCGATCATGCCTGTGGGCGGTTAGCTCAGCTGGTTAGAGCACCTGCTTTACACGCAGGGGGTCATCGGTTCGAATCCGATACCGCCCACTCGGAGAGACGACAGAACAGACGACAAAAGTCGAAAGCGAGCAAGCACGGGCTTGGCTGAGTCTCCCGGGCGGCTGCGAAGTCGGCCGGGAGCTGTTCTGTACATCACTCAGAGCTTTTAAATGCTAAGACCGCCGCCGGTGAGTTATGGTCGGCTCATGGCAGCCGACCCCGCGAGCACGGTCCGTGATTTCGTCGCCGCTTTCGCCGTGGCTGACGCCGCGGCGATGGCTACCGTGCTCGACGAGGGCGTCGTGGCACACATCACCAACGCCGCGGGCGGCAGCGACTGCATCGAGGGCCGCGACGAGCTGCTGGGGCGCATCGGCTCGGTCGACTACGGCGCGGCCGAGCTAACCATCAAGGTGACCAACACCGTCGAGCCTGCCCCCGGGCAGGTGCTGGCCATGGCAGAGGTTCACGCCTCCGCGCCTTCGGGGGACAAGCTCCACAACTTCGCCGGCCACCTCTGCTCCGTGGAGGACGGCCGGATCACGGAGTGGTGGATGGTCGAGGCGCTCCCCGCCGAGAGCGACCGTTTTTGGGCTGCTGTCACGGCAGGCTGAGATCCCATCGCATGCTGCTCGATGCGCTTGATCGCGTGAACTTAATTGTGCCGGTCGCGCGTTGGCTGGACGGGGCAGATAACTCGCCGGATTGATCGGACGCGCCAACACGCACTCTGTACAGAACCCCGGTGCGCACGTGTACAAACAGGCATCGGGCCCCGTCCGGAACTGAGCCTGAGCAGGGGTTTTAGAGTTCTGTCGTCTCTCCCACTCTCTCGGCGCTTCAGTTCAGTCGTCGCTGGTGCCTTCAACGCCAGCGCCGTGGCGACCTTCGCCGGCTGCGAAGCGGGCCGCTCCGGCGGCGCCTTCGATCACGGTGCCGGTGCCTCGAGCTGCCTCGCGCGCCAGTCCTTCTGCCATTGGCAAGCCTTGCGCCTCAAGCGTTGATTCGCGGTCGGCGATCATCGTGACCCAGGGGAAGCCGGCGATCTGCTCGCCGAGTTCGAGTGCCCGCTCCATTGCTAAGCCGTCGGCGACGCTCTCGTTGACGAGGCCGATCTCCTTCGCTTCATTGACGTCGATCACGCGGCCGGTTAGTACGAGGTCCATTGCGCGGCCGAGGCCGACGATCCGTGGCAGCCGCTGCGTTCCGCCGTCAATCAGTGGCACGCCGAAGCGGCGCTCGGTGAAGCCGAAGCGGGCCGACTCAGCTGCGATCCGCAGGTCGCACCAAAGCGCCAGCTCCATTCCCCCCGCCAGGCACCAGCCCTCGATCGCGGCGATCACGGGCTTCGGTGCCGTCAACCGCGTGAAGCCGAGCGGCCCTTCCTCGGCGGTCAGCCTTGGCGCAAGCGTTTCGATCGCTTTCAAGTCGGCGCCGGCGCAGAAGGCCTCTGTGCCGGCTCCTGAAAGAACCAGCACCTTCGCCTCGTCGTCAGCAATCCAGCGCTGGTAGGCGGCGGCTAGCGCGTCGGCGGTGGCGCCATCAACGGCGTTGCGCCGCTCCGGCCGGTCGATCGTGATCACGGCGCAGTGGCCGCGAACTTCGTAACTAACTTGGTCCTGATCGAGCGGGCTCATCAAGGCAGGTATACCTGAGGAGCTCGCGCTAGGCAGTCGCGGCGCCAACGTCCAGCGCCATAAGCAGCTCGTGCTCGAGCGCGGCGACCTGCGGGTCGGCGAGCGTTTCGAGCGTGCGCGGGCGCGGCAGTGGAATCTCGAGCTCCAGCCGAACGGTTGCCGGGCGCGGGCCGAGCACGTAGACGCGGTCGGAGAGCAGCACCGCTTCGCGCACGTCGTGGGTGATCAGCACGACGGTCCAGCGCTCGCGCTCCCAGATTTGCTCAAGCCACAGCTGAAGGTCGGTGCGGGTAAGCGCGTCGAGCGCGCCGAAAGGCTCGTCGAGCAGCAGCACGTCGTGGCCCTGCGCGACGGTGCGGGCGAGCGCGGCGCGCTGGCGCATCCCGCCGGAGAGCTGGAACGGGCG
>JBAXGJ010000090.1:0-5386 GCA_037139475.1 Actinomycetes bacterium | reverse complement strand
GCCTCGAGCTTGTCGAATGGTGTGCCGACCGAAACCTCGTCGGCCGAGCTGCCGTTGATTGTGACGACGCGAACTAGCGACGGGTAGCGCTCCGAGCGGCGCGCGGGGCGAGCTGGGCCGGCAACCTTGTCGCCGGACTTCAGCTCGCAGCGACGGACCTGCGCTGCTGAGACGTAAACATCATCGTCGCTCTGCCCAGGTGGCTTGACGCGAACAAAGGCTGAACCATTGCCGAGCACTTCGATCGTGCCTTCGACGTCGGTCTCGCTGCCGTCGGAGCCGCGCTCTGAGCGCGAACCGCCACGGCCACCGCTGCGGCCACCTTCTGTGCGCGACGAACTTCCGCCGCGCGAGCCGCCGCCTTCGCGGCCGCCGCTGCGTGAACTGCTGGAGCCGCTGCGCCGTGAGCGCGAGCGCGCTGGCTTCTCTGCGGCCTCATCGTCAGCGTCGCCATCGACCGGCTCTGGCTCAGGATCTGGGCCTGGGTCGCCGCCCTGATCGATGATGATCGCCTTTACAAGATCGGCTTTGCGCATGCGGCGGAAGCCTTCGATACCAAGCTCGGACGCAATCGCGTGAAGGTCGGCAAGCGGACTGCCCTCTAGGGCGTCACGGGAAAAAACAGACATTTACTTCTCCTTAGGTTGAGTGAGGATCGGTTGGCACTCCAGCCGCGTTGTGACAGCGGCAAGCGATCCGTTGCACTTACAACAGTAGCGCTCAGCGCTGACGCGTGTAATGGAGGAAGAGGAAGCTCTCGCTGCGCCAAACGTTTTCGAGCAGTAGGCCAAGTGGCGGCGCGAGCGCGTCGCCACCGAGCGCAGTCGGCCCTGACCCGGCAACTAAGAGTGGCGAGACCGTGAAGATGAAATCGTCGATCAACCCTTCTCGGGCAAGCGCCGCTAGAAGAGTTGGACCTCCCTCGCTCATCAGGCTCCGTACCCCGTGATTGGCGTATAGATCCTCCAAGCAGCCGGCAAGCGTCAGCTCGCCTTGCTTCGATCGCTCGACCGTTAGATCGGCGCCGTTCGACTCGAACGCCCCGTCCGATTCGGTGTAGACGACGATCCGCTGCCCCTGCTGCGCGAATAGCTCCAGCTCGCCAAGCTCTGGCGTCAGGCGGCGCGAGATCGTGGCTGCGATCGGCTCCGCCGGCAGTCCCCCAGCGATCCGCCGCTCGCGCTGATCTGAGTCGAGCAGCGAGCGGTACTGCTCATCGATCATCGTTTTCGGACCGACGAGCACTGCGTCGACATTCGACCGAAGCTCGCGGAAGAGAGCACGGTCGGCCGGGCCGCCAAGCCCACCCGAGCGCCCCTCGACCGAGGCGCGGCCGTCGGCCGATCCAATCATCACCGCGACAACGCGCGGGCGACTCCCCTCCCCCTGGTCAACCCCAAGTCCGATCTGCTCGACCAGGTCGGCGACAGCAATCGGCGCGCCGGCGGCGGCGGCGAGATTCTCGAAGCTAGGGATCACGTCAGCGATGCTACGCCAACCGCTTTGATCAGTTGGCTTTGACCTTGCCGAGGAAGACGGCCTTGTTGCCAGCTCCGTCGGTTGCTGTGACGGTGACCGTCAGCCTGCCGAAGCGCACGAAGCTGTGCTTCAGATTGAAGAGAGAGCTCTTGCCAACGACCGACGGCGAACCGTCGCCAAAGTTGACCTTGACCGAGGCAAGCCCCGAGCCCTTCGGCGGCTTTGCGTCGGTCGCGACCCCGGAAACCGTGACTGCCTTGCCAGAGCCCTTGAGCTTGACGGCCAGTATCGGAATCGTCGTGTCGATTCTTAGGTCACCGAGCGCCGAAGAGACAACATGGCCGCCGCGGTCAAAGCTCTCAACGCGCCAGCTATGAGTTCCCTCGCCGAGCGCGCTAACCGGAGTAAAGCTGGTCGTCGTCGACGTGCCTGCGAGCACTTTGTCGATGTAGACGCGGTAACCCTGCGCCGGCCACCCCTGCGACGAGGCCCACCAGTTCAAGGTCGGAAGCAGGCTGTTGCGCCAGCCAGCCAGGCCGGTTAGTCGGACCGCTTTGAGCGGCAGTGAGAACGAGGCGACCTGGATGCTGCGCGCGCCAACCGGCCCCTGAGTGAAGGCGATCACGCTGTCGCCGTAGCGGTCGGTCGCGAGCTCCAGCCCGCCGCCGGAATCGACGGCGCCGAGAGCTGGAACTGAAAGCGTCGCTGCGGCGCCGAACGGCGGCGCAGCGGGCAGCGCGTCGTCCTCAGCGATGTTGCGTGCGATGAGCTCCTGACCGGGCGCTTGCAGCCAAGCGCTAACGCCGAACTGGTCGACGGCAAAGGTGCTGGCAGGGTTGGCATCCTGCGCCGGCGAGTTACCCAAAGCGGTAGCCGCAGTGACCTCGCTGCGACGAATAATCGAGGCCCAGATCGTGCCATCGGCACCCTGCACGTTGATGATTCCTGAACCGCGATCGTTGGTCGCGACCGTTGGCCCGGCGCCGGCACCGATTGCGGCGCCGCCAGCCAGCGCCTGCGGCGCCTCAAGCGTCGATGCGCGCACTCGCCGCACGACTGCGCGGCGCACACCATCGGCAAAGTTCTGCGAGAAGACAACCCAGGCGAAGCTCGAGTCGGCCTGCATCGCGACCGACGGATGATCGGCTGAGCCCCCAGCTTGGCCGCCCAGACTTTCGGCAGCGGCGCTCAGCACGAGGGTCGAGAAAGCGCTCCGCACCAGTCGCCTCACGCCGATCCGTGTTGTTCCTCAGTCGATCTCGCCGAATGCCACGACGCCAGTGCCATCGGCCGAGGTCGAAACCTTCGGCGCTAGCTCAGCGGTCGAGCCGGCGCTGTTCGCCGGGTTAATGTTGGCGGCGCCCGTGTAGACCGTGTAGGAAGCTACGCGGCGCGGCAGGTAGGCGGCGCGGACGCTGCCGTTTTCGGCCCATGCGGCGTAGGCCACACCGGTTATCGGCGCCATATCTACCGACGGCGAGTTTGCTCCCGGCCCGCCGAGCTGCTGCGGCGCCGAGAACGCCTGCCCGGGCGCAATCTGGACGCGAGCCCACATGCCTGCGCTATTTGCATAGACGACAGTCATCCTGCCACCGTTAGAGATCCCTACAACCGGCTTGCCGATCACGGCCGGCTGGCCGGGATCAACACGGACCGGAGCCTGCGGCGTGCCGGAAGCGAGCATGCTGATGAAGACGTGATCGGCGCCCTCATCGCTGCGCACGTAGGCAATAACGCCGCTGCTGTCAAAGGCCATCTCGGCGTCACCGAGCAGCGTCACACCGGTCGATGGGCCATCGACGGTTAGTGCGCCAGCGAATGAGCCATCAGCAGAGGCTTGGCCTGCAACGACGAGACTACCGACGCAGCTAAGCGCGCAGAGAGCGACCAGCCCCCACTTCGATCGAGTAAACGGCACCTCTGGAAGGCTACGCAGTCGGCGCGACGTTGGCGACGATTCCCTCAGCGGCAGCTTCGGCGCTGAAATTTGCGACCTCCGCTTCAACTCGTGCCTCGTCCCAGCCGAGCTCGCCAGCCATCGCCATCGCGGCGCGGCGTGCGACTGCGTCGTCGTCGGCGGTCACCTCGCGCGCCGCCAGCAGCGCCACGCGACTGCGACGCAGCAGCGCGTCGCCAACGCTCCGCGCCTGCTCGTGGCGCGCTGCGAAGACGACCTCCGCGAGCAGATCGGTCGGCCCGTCGGCCACGATTGGCTGCGCCAGCTCGCCGCGTTCGGCGGCTACTGCCAGCACGTCGCGCGCGCGGTAGCCGTAGCGGCCAGCGAGCTGCTCATAGGCCTCTTCAGGAACGCCTTCGACCCGCGGCAGATCCTTCGCTTCAATCGCTTGCCCGAGCGGAATCTCCTCGGTGCGGCAGGGAGCGTCGCGCGAATCACGTTCGACGATTCGGTCGACCGCCATCTTTCCCATCCGCCGCCAGGTCGTCAGCTTGCCGCCCGTGATCGTGATCATCCCGTTGCCGGTCTCGTAAAGCTCGGCGCGGCGCGAAATGTCAACCGACTTCTTTGGATCGCCGGTGGCGATCAGTGGCCGCACTCCGGCGAAGGCGCCGCTGATGTCGCTGACGTCGAAGTCGGTGGCGAAGAACTCGTTTGTAGCGTCGAGCAGGTATTCGATGTCGGAGGCCGCCGGGCTGACGTGATCGAGATCGGTCTCGTCGTAGTCGTTGTCGGTCGTCCCGATCAATGTCGAGCCAAGCCACGGCAGCGCGAAGATCGAGCGCCCCTCCCCTGCCGGCACGATCACGCCGTCATTGAGCGGCAGCTTCGCGTTCGAAATCGTGATGTGCGTTCCGCGACTGGGCCGAATCACTGGCAAGTCAGCTTCATCGTGAAGGTCATCGGGCCGAAGCCGGTCAGCCCAAACGCCAGTTGCGTTGACGACGTTGTCGCCGCCGATCTCAAACTCACTGCCAGTTTCAGCGTCGCGCACCTTGACGCCGCGGGCGCGGCCGTTCTTCTCGACCAGACCGATCGCCTCAATCCGGTTGGCGCAGACCGTGCCGAACCGCTCAGCCTCCTCGAGCGCCGTCAAAACAAGCCTTGAATCGTCGGTCTGGCAGTCGTAGAAGAGATAGCCCCCGGTCGGGTTGCGGGGAGCGAGCGCGGGCGCACGCTCAATCACCTCAGCACCATCGATCATCCGATGGCGCTCAGGCGACCAATCGCCGCCGAACGGATCTTCGTCTTGACCGTCGCGCTTGCGACGCCCACGCAGTTTGTCGACCGCCATCACGTCGTAGAGATTGAGCCCCATCCCAAGTTTGCGGTCCGGCCGTTCGCCGTCGAAGGCCGGCACAATCATTGGCAGCGGCTTGACCAGATGCGGTGCCAAACGAACCATGATCTGGCGCTCCAGTAGTGCTTCGCGGACGAGACCCAGATCGAACTGCTGTAGGTAGCGCAGCCCGCCGTGGACGAGCTTTGATGAACGGCTCGACGTTCCCGAGGCGAAGTCGGCGCGCTCAATCAGCGCGACCGTATAGCCGCGCGTTGCAGCGTCGAGCGCGACGCCAGCGCCGGTAATGCCGCCACCGATCACGACGACGTCAAAGTGCTGCCCGGCGAGTAGTTCGAGGGCTTTGCTGCGTTCAATCATCTCTCGTTAGTCTCGCAGCCACTGCGGGCGGCGGGCCCGAGCTTGGCGCGCTACAGCGCCGTTAGCTCAGCCGTGATCTCAGCGACCGAGCTTTTCGCGTCGCCGAACAGCATTGAAGTCATCGGCTCAAAGTAGAGCTCGTTCTCGATGCCAGCGAAGCCGGGGTTCATCGAACGCTTCAGCACGATCACCGATTTTGACTCGTTGACGTTGAGGATCGGCATGCCGTAGATCGGCGAGTCGGAATTGGTGTTGGCGGCCGGGTTGGTGACGTCGTTGGCGCCGATCAC
>JBAXGJ010000089.1:0-5391 GCA_037139475.1 Actinomycetes bacterium | reverse complement strand
GGGAACGCCGCTGCCAGGGCCGACCGCGCTGCGTGGCGAGCCGACGCGCAATTACCTGCCGGCCAGCAACGGCGGCTGAGCAGCGAGTCGTCGCGCGCCGACCAGCAGGCTGATTGCCGCTGGCCGAACGCGCGACGCCCGAAGGCTCCTAACTGCCGGCTACTGAACCAGGCAGGTGATCGTGATCACCAGCGTTACTGGGCTGGTGAGGTCGGATGTTGTTGTTGTCGCGTAGTACGCGTTGTCGGTCGGCTGCCCTTGAGCGGTGATCTGTGCTCCGCTCATAGCGCTGCCGCCGCCATTGCCTTGTAGGACTGCGTTGCCCTTGCCTCCTGAGCAAGTGCCCGCGCCCCACGTGACCGTGTAGGTCTTGGTCTGATCGGCCTGCAGGTTGTACTGCTTGACGATCGAGCTTGGCCCTGGTGGCGGAACCGGCGGAACCGGCGGGGTTGGTTGGTTGTACTTGCCGATAGTCAGAGCCACATCGGTGCCCTGGTCGACGCTGCTGCCAGCGCCCGGCGACATCGCCAAGACAATCCCGTTCTGCGAGCGGTTGGTGACAATCCGCGTCGCGTAGACGGCATCAAGGCCTGCGTTCTGCAGTGTCCTGTCGCCTTGGGACTGGGTCTGCCCGACAGCGTTAGGGACCTTGACCTTCTTCGGGGCCTGATCGATCGTGACCTGAACGCTTGATCCAAGACCTGCGCTCTTGCCGCTGGTCGGATATTGACCAATTACGTGGCCGGGGTTCTTGCTCGATATCTGGTAGCTGTGATCAACACGGAAACCGGCGTTTGTCAGCGCTGTGTCGGCGCCGCTTTCGGAAAGACCAACCACGTTGGGAACCGTTACCTGCTGTGGCCCCTTCGAGATGTTGAGCGTGACGTTGGTGTCCTTCTCAACGTCGCTGCCGGAAGTAGGGGTAGTGCCAACGGCAAATCCGGCCTGATGGGCGGAGCTGTAAACCTCGACAACCACTGGCTTGAAGCCAGCATCGCGGATCTGCTGCTCGGCGCGGTCGGCTGGGTCGCCAGCTACGTCGGGAATGATTCCGTCGCCGGGGCCATTGGAGACAGTCAGCGCAACTGCATCGCTGGTGCTCTGCTCGGTGCCGCCGACAGGATCTTGGCTAAGGATTTCGTCCTTGCCTTGCTTGTCGGTGACGCGCTTAACGGTTGACTTGAATCCCTTGTCACCTAGCATCCCCTGACCAACGGCGAGCGTCTGGTTGACGGTGTTAGGAACCGTCGCGGTTGTGTCGCCGCATCCGCTGACGAGCAGCGCGAAGCCGACGGCGAGCGATGCGATGGCGGCAAGCATCAGCGCAGTGCGCGAGCGGCTTGCCTTGGAAGCTGGGTTGGTTTGATTGCTTCTATGAATTTTCATAAACCGTTACTACCACGCGGCGCGAGTAATTCCTACCCCCATTAACGTTAGGCTGACGCTCATGAGCCAAATCCTCGTAGTTGCCACGTTGAAGATCCAAGAGGGCAAAGTTGACGAAGCGGTCGCCGAGCTGACTCCTGTCGTTGAAGCCACGCACGAGGAAGAGGGCTGCCTCTCTTACGTTCTTCACCGTGACGTCAACGACCCGAATACGCTCGTTTTTGTTGAGCGCTGGGCGTCTCAGGATGCGCTAAACGGCCACATGCAGCAGCCCCACATGCTGAAGCTGGTCGAGCTCGCCGGCACGATGCTCGCTGAGCCGCCGCAGATCACTTTCTGTGAGTCGCTGGAGATTGGCAGCTCGCCGAAGGGCAGTTTCGACAACTAGGCAGGGCGGACTGGGCGCGCTAATCGCATCCGCAGTGGCTACCGTCAAGGCGATGCTTCGTGGCGCCGCCGACAGCCTGCTTGACCTGACGATCGCGCCGGGCTTCTCACGGATTGGCTGGGGCGCGCGCAAGGCGCTGGGGATGCTCGGGCCGATCAAGGCTGATCTGAGCGGAAGAACCTGCGTCGTGACCGGCGCCAACAGCGGCCTCGGGCTTGAGGCTTCGCGCCAGCTCGCCGAGCTAGGCGCCGACGTTGTGTTGGTTGGGCGCAACCCTGAGCGGCTTGAGCCAGCTCGGGCCTCGGTTGAGGAATCTGCGCGCGCCGGTGCTTCGATCACGACTGAAGTGATCGACCTCTCCTCGCTGGAGTCGGTCCGCGCCGGCGCGGCGCGGCTGCTGGCAACGCGCCCGCAGATCGACGTGCTCGTCAATAACGCGGGCGTGCTGCTCGACTCGCGACAAGTCTCAGCTGATGGCATCGAACTGACGCTGGCAACCAACGTGCTCGGGCCCTTTTTACTGACCGAGCTGCTGATTCCAGCGCTAGCTGCGGCCGCGAGCGAGCACCGGCCGGCACGGATCATCAACGTCTCCTCCGGCGGCATGTACTCGGAAGCCGTCAAGCTCGACGATCTTCAGTCGGCGCGCGAGAAGTGGTCCGGCAGCGCCGTCTACGCGCGCACGAAACGGATGCAGGTAATGCTGACCGAGTGCTGGGCCGAGCAGCTCGCCGACGAGGGAATCGTCGTCCACGCAATGCACCCCGGCTGGGCCGACACGCCGGGCGTCGAAAGTTCGCTGCCAACCTTCCACAAGATCGTCGGTAAGGCGCTTCGCACTCCCGCCGAAGGGGCCGACACAATCACCTGGCTCGCGGCCGCCACCGAACCCGCTCAGAGCAGCGGCGGCTTCTGGCAGGACCGCGCCGAGCGACCGCTCAACCGTCGTCCGGGAACGGCGTCGAAGGCTGGCGACGATCAGCTGCTAGCGGCAGAGTTGAACGAACTAATCGACTGACGCCGGGCGCGGGTCGTTGCGGAATGCCCAGTGGTTGAGCGCGACGATCGCGACGGCGAGCGTGCCGACGCCGACGCGCCAGTCGCTTGGTGTTGCAAGCCAGGCGAGCAGGCCGATCACGATCGCTACCGCGGCGATCAAGCCAAGCCGCGCCGCCGCCGCACGCGCGCCGGGCGCTCCGGCAGTGAGGCGCATCATCGCGATCAGCGCAACCGCCACACCGACGCCGCCCGAGGCGACCATCGCGATCCAGTCGCCAAGCTGGTACTTCGCGTTCGGCGCGATGTACCAGACCAGCCCAACGCTGCAGATCAGCAGCACGATTGCGAATAGGTAGTGCCAGAGCATCCAGGCGCGCAGCAGCGGAGCGCTTGCGGGGGTCGGCCGTGACATCACTTCGCGATCGTAGATCGTCCAGAGAGTCCAACTGATCGCTGCGACGAAGGCCAGCTGCAGCAGATGAGCTTCCTCAACGCTGTCCTCGTGGACGGTGACGACGGTCTTGACGAAGACGTCGCCGATCAAGATCAGGACGAAGAGGCCGAGCCGTTCAGAGAGGTGCTCACGCTGGAGCGGGAAGCGCTCCAAGATGGCTGGCATCGAAGGACCAAAGTTCATCACGAAGATCGCAACGATCGCGAGGATCCAGAGCGCTGCGCCCCAAGGCTGCGGGCTGAGTCCTGAAGCGACGAAGAGAATCGCGCCAACGATGCTGGCGTTGCGGCGCTCGTGCGCAATTGCCGCCAGCTCCGGTTGCCACCGTGCGCCAAGTTCGTAGATCACCCCGACCGAGAGCACCAGTGCTGCGGCTCCATAACCGAGTGGTCCGTTTAGCGCGCTGAGCTTCGTCTGTGATGTTTCGAGCAGCGATACCGCGACCACGGCGACGAGCTGGAGCAGGAAGGCGAAACGCAGCGCGGTTGGCAGCAGCGTGCCGCTAAGGCGAGCGGCGAACGGATCGCCAAAGCGGTTGAAGAAGAGCGCCGTCTGCTCCCAGGCCCACATGATCAGGGTCAGCTTCAGCGCCAGCACGATTCCCGCCTCCCAATCGGGCGACTTGCCAAAGTCGACGCCGAAGCTGAGGAAGGCGCCGATCAGGACGAGGTCGTAGAAGAGCTCCGAGCGCGACGGCTGTGAGGAGATCGGCAGCGACACGTCGCGCAGTCTCGCAGATGGCGAGTGCGTTAACTCGGTGAAGCTGCGCTTGCGACCGACTCGGCGAGCTGGTCGAACTCGCTTGGCCCCATCACGATGATGATCTGCTCCTCAACGCCATCGGTCTCTTTCAGTAGCTCGAGCGCTGCCTCGTCAACGCGGTCGAAGCGGGCGTCGTCCCAGCGGCGCTCGTCACCTACGATCACGCCTTCAACCTCGAAGTGGGCGACCGGGGTGACTCCAGTGGGGTCGGCGGCGGGCTGCTGCCCCTCGGCGAAGCGCCGCACCCGCAGCACGTGCGCGCCGCCGTCAGGCAGCTCGCTGGCGTGGACTGGATGCCCGGCAAAGACGATCGTTGATGCCATTCCTGCGTCCTTGTGCTCGTGGAGCTCAAGGAAGTCTTCGCGGCGCTGCATCTCAAAGAACTTTGCGCGGCTCGGGTAGCGGACGATTGCAACCCGGTCGTAAGCCGGCGTGCCGAGCGGCTGCTGGATCACGTTGGCGGAGAAGGCCGGCATCGCTCCGATTTCAGCCAGCGGGCCAAGCGGGGCGTATAGGTCGTCGGCCTCGCGGCCGCTCAGCGTCGTCTCGCGGCCGTCGGCGTAGTCGGCGATTTCGCGGTAATCCATCAGGTTGACCGCCCAAAACGGCCCGTCCTTCTCCGCGGGCGTCTCTAGCCAGCTACCGATCATCTCCCAGTTTGGCGTGCCGTAGCGCGGCTTTGATGTGTCTGACATCTGAATGTCCTTTCGGGGTATCGGCGGCCTGCGTTGGACTGCTGGCGACGATCTTGCCAGTTTCAACTTCGCGGCGCAGTTAGCTGATGCGGCGCGTGAAGTCGGCCGGCGCAGGTAGCATCGGCGCCGATGATTGGCTCCCGGCGGCAGTCTCCTTGGCTAGTACTGCTGGCGGCGATGCTGATCGCGGCCGGCGCGTTTGCGATTCAGTCGGCGCAGTCGGCGCGCGCCGTTGGGGCAGATCGCTCTGCGGCCCCGCAGCCGCAGCTAACCGGCTGCGTTCCTAAGGGAGCGCGCTTCCGCGATAGCGGCTGGCGCGGGCGGCGCTGGGTCGCGCTGACTTTTGATGGCGGCCCGACGTCGCAGTACACCTCAAAGGTGCTGGCGCAGCTTCGCAAAGCAAAGGTCCACGTCACTTTCTTCATCCGCGGGCAGTTCATTCATGGCCACAGAGCACTGCTGCGCAAGGAGCTCGCTGAAGGGCACGAACTCGCCAACCACTCCTACAGCCATCCTCACTTCCCTGGCAGCTACGACATCAGTCGCACTACGAAGCTGATCCGCGACGCGACCGGTTACAGGCCCTGTCTCTTCCGCGCCCCGTACGGATCGGTTGATGACGCGCTATTCAGCCGAGTTCGCCATCAGCACATGCTCACGATCGGCTGGGATGTCGATTCGTGGGACAGCCTCTACGACAACGTCAG
>JBAXGJ010000088.1:0-5466 GCA_037139475.1 Actinomycetes bacterium | reverse complement strand
CTTCAACGCAGATCGCATAGGCCAGCGTGTCGGAGCCGCCGCCGCCGTACTGCTCAGGGAAGGCGATGCCCATCCAGCCAAGCGCGCCGATCTGCTTCACGATCTCGTAGGGGAAGGCTTTTGTGCGGTCTAGCTCCTCGGCAACCGGTGCGATCTCGCGCTCAGCGAAATCGCGGACCGTCTGGCGCAGCAGTTGGTGGTCGTCGGAAAGGGCGAAATCCATGCCGCAACCCTACGGCTAAACCGCGGCGAGTTGTCGCCGGCGCCCTTCCCCGACTACTATTGCCCGCCCACGACCGTCTGCTGATCAGGAGCCCCAATGCCTACAACAGTAATTCTTGGAACCGCCCGCACTCCCGTTGGAAAGATGGGCGGCGCTCTGGCCTCGATGCCGGCCACTGAGCTTGGTGGCATCGCGATCGCCGCCGCGCTTGAGCGCTCAGGCGTCGCACCGGAGCAGGTTGACCACGTCGTGATGGGGCAAGTGATTCAGGCTGGGCAGGGGCAGATTCCTTCGCGCCAGGCGCAGATAGCGGCGGGAATTCCCAAAGAGGTCTCGTCGGAGACGGTCAACAAAGTTTGCGCTTCAGGGATCCGCGCGCTCGTGATTCTCGATCAGGGAATTCGCGCAGGAGACGTTGAGGTCGGCGTTGCTGGCGGGATGGAGTCGATGTCGAACGCCCCTTACCTGCTTCCCGGTGCACGCTTCGGCTTCCGCATGGGCGAGGCGAAGGCGCTCGACTCGATGGTCAACGACGGACTTACCAACCCCTTCTCCGGTCGCCAGATGTTCGATGAGGCAACCGAGATCGGCGACGAACTCGAGCTTGCGCGCCCCGATCTTGATCGCTGGGCCGTTCGCTCGCACGAGCTTGCAATCGCCGCGACCGACGACGGCCGCCTGCCGGAAGAGATCGTCTCGGTGACGATTTCGAGCCGCAAGGGTGACACCGTCGTCGAGGTTGACGAGGCGCCGCGGCGTGAGACTTCACTTGAAACCCTCGCCAAGCTGCCGGGGCTCGCCAGCAAGGAAGGCAGCCACACGGCGGGCAACTCGCCTGGCGTGAACGATGGCGCCGGCGCGATCGTCGTCGCTTCAGATGAGTGGGCGGCCGCCAACGGCCATGAGCCGCTAGCGGAGATCGTCGCTCACGCCCAGTCGGCCAACGACTTCGCTTATCTCGCAACAACGCCAGCCAGCGCTTCGCTGAAGGCGCTCGAGAAGGCAGGGCTGCAGCCCGGTGACATCGACCTCTGGGAGATCAACGAGGCTTTCGCTTCGGTTGCACTCAATTCGATCAACGTGCTTGGCATCGACGAGGAGAAGGTCAACGTCAACGGCGGCGCCGTTGCGCTCGGCCATCCGATCGGCGCCTCGGGCGCACGGATCGTCGGCACACTCGTGCACGAGCTGCGGCGCCGCGGCGGTGGCCTCGGCTGCGCAGCTATCTGCTCCGGTGGCGGGCAGGGCGACGCAATCATCGTGCGCGTCAACGGCGCCTAGAGTAAGGCTCGATGGAGCCGGCCAACCAGTCAGCAGCATTCTTTGATCTCGACCGCACGCTGGTCGCGGGCTCGTCTGGGATCTACTGGGCACGGGCCGCGGTTGACGCTGGAATAATTTCGCGCCGTCAGATGGTGCGGCTCATCGGCGCCAACGTCAAGTTCCGCCTGCGCGGTTCGACCGACGAATCGACCGATGCGATTCGCGATCGCCTTTCGGAGCTGGTCGCAGGCCGCGACGCAATGGAACTGCGGCGGATGATGCCGGAGGTCCTCGCCGGGGTGCTGCCGCGGCTCTACCCGCAGATGCTGCAGATCGCCTACGACCATCAGGACGCCGGGCGCAAGGTCTACATTGCGACAGCTTCGTCGCAGATCGTTGCCGAGATGCTTAGCGACGTGCTTGGCTTTGACGGTGGCATCGGCGCCATTCCCGAGATCGTCGACGGCAGAATGACCGGCCGCGACTCGGATGTCTTTCCCTACCGTGAAGGCAAGGCTCAGAGGATCACCGAGCTGGCCCAGCGCGAGGGGATCGACCTCGCTGCCTCCTACGGATATTCAGACTCCGAGTCAGACCTTCCAATGCTGCGCCTAGTCGGCCACGCAGTAGCCGTCAACCCCGACAGCGAGCTGGAGGCGATCGCTGCCGAAGAGGGCTGGGATGTAATGCGCTTTGATCAGCTCGGGCGCAAGCTGCTGGCGCTCGGCGCGCTCGCGCTGATGGGCCTCGTGGGAACTGCGGGGCGCACGGTTGTCGTACGCCGCAGCGCTGCGCCGCCGGCCGGGCCGCGACTGCGTAGCCCTTGGCGGCGCTGATGAGCATCGAATTCCTCAGCGACGAGCAGCGCGAGATAAGCGAGCTTGCGCGCCGCTTCGCCGACGAGCAGGTAGCACCGCAGGCCGCGCGCTGGGATCGTGATCACGAGTTCCCGCGTGAGACTCTGACGGCGCTCGGTGAGCTCGGCCTGATGGGAGTCTGCGTGCCGACCGAGCTAGGTGGAAGCGGCGCCGACTTCGTCTCCTACACGCTCGTGCTCGAACAGATTTCGCGCGCCGACGCTGGGCTGGGCACGGCGCTTGCCGTCCACACCGGTGCCGGCACGATGCCGATCATCCTCCATGGCACTGAAGAGCAGCGCCAGCGCCTGGTGCCGCCGCTCGCACAAGGGCACGAGATTGCCGCCTTCGCATTAACCGAAGCCGGCTCCGGCAGCGATGCCGGCGCGATGCTGAGCCGCGTCGAAGCGAGCGGCGGCGAGCTGCTGCTGAGCGGCACCAAGCAATGGGTCAGCAACGGTTCGCAGGCGCACAACTTCACCGTCTTCGCGCTCGACCCGGAAGCCGAGATGAAGCCGAGCGCCTTCATTGCCCGCCGCGGGGCGGCCGGAATGACTCTGCTCGGGGAGGCCGAGAAGCTCGGCCAACACTCGTCATCAACCGCCGACATCGGCTTTGAGGCGACGCCGGTCGAGCGGCTTGGTGAGCCCGGCGCCGGAATGGGAATCGCGCTCTCGACGCTCGACGGCGGCCGGATTGGGATCGCCGCTCAAGCCACCGGCATCGCCCAGGCGGCGCTCGATCTCGCCGTTAGCTACGCCAAGGAGCGCGTTGCCTTCGGCCGCCCGATCGGTGGCTTTGGCGCGATCCAGCAGAAGCTCGCCGAGATGCAGACCGAGATCGAAGCGGCCCGCGCGCTGACGCTGCGCGCGGCGCAGCTAAAGGACGCCGGTCTGCCGCACACGATCGAAGGAGCGCAGGCCAAGCTGTTTGCCAGCCGCGTCGCACGGCACTGGACCGGCGAGGCAATACAGATTCTCGGCGGCTACGGATATACGAAGGATTTCCCTGCCGAACGCTACTTCCGCGACGCCAAGATCACCGAGATCTACGAAGGCACGAGCGAGATCCAGCGGCTCGTGATTGCCCGCGGCCTGCTCGGCGAGATCGCCCGCGAAGACTGATCCAACGCCCGGCCGCTGCGGCGGCCCCGTATTCTCTCCGCAATGGCGAAGACCCCGGCAGGCGACGAGTCGCCCGAGCAGCAGTGGCGCAAGGCTTTCGAGGCGACGCCAGAGCGAGATGTGCCGTTCACAACGCTTTCCGGCACGCCGGTCGAGCCGCTCTACACCGAGGCCGACCTGCCGCAGGACTCTGCCGAACAGATCGGCCTGCCCGGTCAGTACCCATTCACGCGCGGCGTCTATCCGTCGATGTACCGCGGGCGGCTTTGGACGATGCGCCAGTTCGCCGGCTTCGGCAGCGCCGAGGAGACGAACGAGCGCTTCCACTACCTGCTCGATCACGGCCAGACCGGCCTCTCGACGGCCTTCGACATGCCGTCTTTGATGGGTCACGACTCCGACAGTCCACTCTCGCTTGGCGAGGTCGGCCGCGAGGGCGTTGCCGTCGACACGGTTGAGGACATGACGACGCTTTACAAGGGAATCGACCTCGGCGAGGTTTCAGTTTCTATGACAATCAACGGGCCGGCGGCGATCATGCTGGCCTACTACGTCGTTGCCGCCGAGCGCGACGGTGTGTCGCCCAGTCAGCTCGCCGGCACGATTCAAGCCGACATCCTGAAGGAGTACATCGCGCAGAAGGAGTGGTGCTTCCCGATCGATCCAGCGATGCGGATCATGGGCGACATGATCGAGTGGTGCTCGCAGCAGATGCCGCGCTGGCACCCTGTTTCGATCAGCGGCTACCACATTCGCGAGGCCGGTTCGACGGCCGCGCAGGAGCTTGCCTTCACGCTCAAGGACGGGCTGACCTACATCGAGCAGGCGGTCGAGCGCGGCCTCGATGTTGATGACTTCGCGCCGCGGCTTTCGTTCTTCTTCAACGCCCAGATCGATTTCTTCGAGGAGATCGCCAAGTACCGCGCAGCCCGCAGGATCTGGGCCCGCGAGCTGAAAGAAACCTTCGGCGCGAAGGACCCAAAGAGCTGGCTGATGCGCTTTCACACGCAGACTGCAGGCGTCTCGTTGACCGCTCAGCAGCCGCTAAACAACGTCGTGCGCACTGCGATCGAAGCGCTCGCCGGCGTGCTTGGCGGCACGCAGTCGCTGCACACCAACAGCTACGACGAGGCGCTTGCTCTGCCTACAGAGGATGCCGTCCGCCTGGCGCTACGCACGCAGCAGATCATCGCCGACGAGACCGGCGCGGCCAGCACGATCGACCCACTCGGTGGCTCTTACTTCGTTGAAGCTCTGACTGACAAGATCGAAGCCGAGGCCTATGAGTACTTCAAGAAGATCGACGAGCTAGGTGGGATGGTCGCTGCCGTGAAGGCCAACTACCCACAGCGTGAGATCGCCGACGCCAGCTACGAGCTTCAGCAGGAGATCGACTCCGGCCGCCGCGTCGTCGTCGGCGTCAACGCCTACACCGAAGGCGACGAGGAACAGACCGCCCTGCACCGCAGCGACCCGGCGATGGAGCGCGGCCAGGTTGATCGCCTTAACGCCGTGCGCGCCGGTCGCGACAGCGCCGCAGTCGAGTCATCGCTCGTCAAATTGCGCGAAGCTGCCGCTCAAGAGGGCGCTAATCTGATGCCCCTGCTGATCGATTGCACGCGAACTGACGCATCTGAAGGAGAGATCGTTCAAGCTTTACAAGACGTATTCGGTAGATACACCGAATCCCCAGTTTTCTAACCCATAGGAGAAATAGATGACCCGCAAGTTGACCTTGATCGCCGCAGTTCTCGCCGTCGCGCTGAGCGCGGCTGCTGGCAGCGCACTCGCGAATGGTGGAGCACACTCGGCAGGTACGACGACGATCAGCGTGCGCGACTCCTACTTCAGCCCGAAGAGCGTCTCTGTCTCGAAGGGCTCGACGCTGCGCTTCGTATGGGCCGGCCGCCTGCCGCACAACCTCGTTGGTCCGGGAGCCAACTACGGTGCCCGCGTCAAGGGTTCGGTTTCAGTCCGGGCTACGCGCTCGGGCAGCTAC
>JBAXGJ010000087.1:0-5490 GCA_037139475.1 Actinomycetes bacterium | reverse complement strand
GTCCTCAGGCGGATCGGCGGCGGCGCTTGCCAGTGGCACGACGACGCTCGCAAGTGGTTCCGACATCGGCGGCTCGATCCGGATTCCGGCCTCGTTCTGTGGCGTCGTTGGATTCAAGCCGCCCTACGGGCGCGTGCCGCTCGACGCGCCATTTAATCTCGATACCTTCTGTCACAACGGTCCGCTAGCTCGAACCGTCGCCGACTGCGCGCTTTACCAAAACCAGATCGCAGGGCCTGCTCCAAGCGACGTAACGACGCTGCGACCAAAGCTGGTGCTTCCGACGAGCTTCGAAGCAATTGGCGGGATGCGAATTGCGCTCTCCGAGGACCTTGGCGACTGGCCGGTCGATCCGGAGGTTAGGGCCAACACGCTGGCCGTCGGCGAGGCACTGCGCGAAGCCGGGGCAATAGTTGACGTAGTCGACCTAAAAATTCCCCAAGCCGAGGTTTCGCGTGCTGGCGCGATCCACTTCCGGCTGATCTTCGGCGACTGGGTTGCCGAAGCGATTGAAGAGAACCGCGAAATCGTTACCGACTATGCGGCTGAGTTCGCGCGCTGGGCGATCGACGCTGGCGACGACTCGTCACTGCTTGAGGCGCTGATCTTAGAAGCGAAGATCTACGAGCCCGTCGGTGCCTTGCTTGAGAGCTACGACGCGCTGATCTGCCCGACCAACGGCACCCGCGGCCTGTTAGCTGATGACGACTACGTCGGCCACGGCATTACTGTCGACGGCCGCGAGCTGCAGTACTACTTTGACGGCCTGCTGACGACGGTCTTCAACGTTCTAAGTCGCTGCCCAGTGCTGAACGTCCCATCTGGCTTCGCCGATAACGGTGTGCCGACCGGTGTCCAGATCGCCGGGCGAACCTACGACGACGAGACGGTATTTCGAATCGGCGCCGCGTTAGAGCGGGTTCGCCCTTGGATGGACAGTCCGCAGCGCAGGCCGGCGATCGTCGCCTAGCCCGGTTGCTGCATTCCTAGGAGCTGCAGCTACTCAGAGCGCGCCGGCGTCAAGCGTTTGGTTGACGAGCAGGTCGGCGTGCTCGTTCTGCTCGCGCCGCACGCAGCGAATCGACCAGCTCTCGAACCGACTCAGAACATCAATCGCCTCGGCGTAGAGTGGCTTCATATCGGCATGCTTGACCTTGTACTTGCCGCTTAGCTGGTAGGCGATTAGCTCCGAATCATTGACCAGTTCGATCTCTGTTGCACCTAGCTCGAGCGCCAACGCGGCGCCGAGTAGCACGGCGCGGTACTCGGCGACGTTGTTTGTTGCCTCACCGATCAGCTCACCGCGTTCTCCGACAATCTCACCGTCGCCGTCGGAAGCGACAGCGCCGGCAGCAGCTGGGCCGGGATTCCCGCGCGAGCCGCCGTCGACGTGAAGCGTCAACTTCACTGCGCTTCAACCGCCGTGTGCAGCATGCCGCGTGAATCGGCTACCGCGTTGGGCGCGCGGTCGGCCTCGTCGAGCTGATCGAGCTCGGTTCCTTGGTCGATCAGCCGAGCGCCGGCCCCCTCGTCGGCCAAGTCAACCTCGTAGCCGTACCAGGACAGCTCCCAGGCGATCACGACCGAGACGATGCTCCCCTCTTTCGCCGAGGGCCGAACACTGACGACTGGAGCGCCGAGAGTTCGAGCGAGCGATGCCACTGTCCGAGGGTGCTCGCCTACGTTGAATACCTCGATCGCGCGCGCGCCCTTCATGTCGGCATGAGTTGGAACGGCGCGTACTGCACGCTCATTGACGGACAGTTGAGCCTTCGGCGGTAGCTCAAACTCCGAACGCTCAACGACTTCTAGCGGCTGTGTCTGCTGATCATCGAGATAGTCAGCGGCTTCGCCGGAGCGCTCGACCAGCTCCTGAGCTTCAGGCGGAACGAGCAGTTCGCTCTCGTCGGTCTCGCCGCGACGGCCTCGCCGGCCAGCGGACGATCGAGCCGCCGAACGGCGGATCCATCCAATCCGGCCGCTGGCTGGCGCCGTGTCGCCAGATTCACGAATCCAACCGAGCTGCGTTGCTCTCTGCGTGCACAGTTCGCAAACGACCTTTCGCTCGCCGCCGTGGAGAAAGGCGCTGTGCTCCTCACCGCGCAGCAAATTCCTCTCACAGACAGAGCAGAACAATGGGTCACGCGAGGTTGAGATTTGGCGCATGTTCACGGTCGCTAACGGTAGCGGAGCCGGTGACGGGGGCCGCAGCGGTGCGCTCAGGCGCGCGGATGGCTCGAGCTGTACGCGCTGCGCAGCCGCGCCGATTCAACGCGCGTGTAGATCTGTGTACTGGAAAGATGTTCGTGGCCGAGCAGCTCCTGGATCGCGCGCAGGTCGGCGCCGCCATCGAGCAGATGAGTGGCAAACGAGTGGCGCAGCGCGTGCGGGTGCACTCGCCCTGGAAGCTCGGCGGCGCGAGCCCAGAGCCGCAGTCGGCGTCGTACATCTGAGCTCTGTAGGCGACGTCCGGACTTAGAGAGGAAGAGCGCTGTTTCGCTGGAGTCGCTCAGCAGGGCAGGCCGTGAACGTTCGAGATAGCCAACGATTGCGTCGCGCGCATACTCGCCGATCGGTACAAGCCGGGTTTTCGAGCCCTTACCCTCGACGCGAATCTCCTCGCCATCAAGGTCGAGTGACTCGACGTCGGCGCTCACGAGCTCCTCTGCGCGCAGCCCAGAGCCGTAGGCCAGTTCAATCAAGGCGCGGTCGCGGGCTTCAAGCGCTGTTCCGGCAGGGATTCTGTCGATCAGCGCAGATAGCTCTGCCGGACGAAGCACGCGCGGTAGATTCGATGGCCGCTTAGGCGCGGCGACAAGCTCGGCGGGATTCTGCTCGACGAGGCCATGCTCGCGCAGCGTCCGGAAGCAGGCGCGCAGCGCTGCGAGCTTGCGCGCGACCGTTGACGGCGCCAGTTCGCTCTCGCCGCAGAACGCTGCGTAGCGGCGCAGCTGGCGGACATCGACGGCACCTGGCTCGCGCTGCTCCAAGACCGACCAGTGCGCAAACTGGACGAGATCACTCTGGTAAGCGCGCCGAGTTCGCTCCGCGCTGCCGCGGCGCAGTAGGTCGTCAGCTACGAGCTCCAGCGCAGCGGTCCACTCGGCCGTCAGCTCTGGGCTCGTATCCTCGGTGGCTGTGGCGCTCTTTTTCATCAATACGGAAAATGGTCAGGTGGCTACTGCTGCCGGCCTCGAAGCCGATGGCGTCTGCTCCAGAGAGGAGCAGCCACCGCGCCCCTGGCACAAGATCCAAGGATCTAGTGACGCAACGACAATGTGGTACTCGGTCATGCGCAGGCCTGAGCGGGATCTTTTTCTTGGATCATTGGTCTTTCGCCATAGTGACCACCATCGCCTGCTAGCCGAGCAGGGCTGGGAAGAGATTCCCATCGAAGAGATCCGGGGCGGGCCCGAATCCCGCGGCGGGCCGCGCCTCTAAGCGATAAATACAGGAGTGCCGACGCTGACGCGGTCGAAAAGGTCGATCACGTCAGGGATAGCCATCCGCACGCAGCCGTGCGAGGCGGCCGACCCGAGCGAGCCAGGATCGGCGGTTCCGTGGATTCCTGCCCCGCCGGCGATCCCCATCCAACGAGCCTTAATCGGATCATCTGGTCCAGGAGGAATCGTTTGTCCAGCGAGGTCGCCTGCCCAAGCGCTATTGGGCACGTGCCAGCTCGGGTTGACCTGCTTGTCTTGGATCGAGTAAAGCCCGGCTGGCGTCTCAAGCCCTGCGCGGCCAACAGCGATCGGATACGTCTTGATTGGCTTGAGATCCTTGAACAGAGTCAGACGGAAGTTTGAACGGTCGACCGTGATTACTAGCGGGTACTTGGTAGCGAGCTGCTTGGTCGTGACCTTTGGCCTTAACTCCCGAACTGCTGCCGCCACTTGGTGGCTTGCTCCCGGCGTCGAGAGTGCCTGCGTGACTTCCTGCTCCAGCAGTCCCTGCTTCAGTGCGACGCCGCGCTTCGACGGAACCGGCGCTACTGCCGACACGGTGAACGCAAGCGACGCGTCACGGGCGGGCCTGTCGACGCCTTTCGCGACGCGCGAAACAAAGCTCCGAACCGCCGGGCGCGAGAAGCTGACCGTCGGTTCCACCGAGGCGTCAAGCTCAGTGCCGGTCAGTTTCCGGTAAGCGCGAACAACGAAGTTATCCTCATCACTCTTCGACAGCGCCGCATCAACACTGCCGTTTAGATCGACCGCGACCTTGGATTGGGCTGGCCCTAATCTCCAGGTGTTCTTGCCGTGCGTAGCCACGACGGGTGTTTCAAGCGAACCAAGCAGGTCCTGGCGAAGCTTAGCCCGGGCCTCATCGGCGGTCAGCCCGCCGACTCTGACGTTTGCAACCGTCACGCCGGGCGAAATGGTCTGCGAGGTTGCGCTGTCATAAGCGTACGCACCGCCAACGAGCAGCACGAGAAACGCGATTACGGCGATTAGCGGAATTAAATACTTGCGCGGCATTAGAGGAGTGCAGATAAAGATAGATCGGGTGGCTGACCGATTGCGCCGGTCCGGCTATTCGTCTCTTCTTCGCCGCGCAGCCGCAGCCCCCTGCCGATGCCCCTACGTGCTGGCTCCTGCGAGCAGCGGTTCAAGCAGACGGCCTAGCTCTGGCCAGTCCTCAGCGCTAGTGATTTCACTCGACTTGCAGACCTCAGCGTTCCAAGGATGCAGCAGCGTTGCGCCGTGAATGCCTTCGTCAAGAGCACTCTGGAGATTGACCGGGCTGTCGTCGACTAGTAAGTCGATCTCCAACTCGCGGCAGCGCGTGATCTTGTCGTATGAGCAGTAGAGCTCATCGAACTGCAGCCCGATCGCCTCGAGCCAGCGTTCCGTCGGAGCAGCAGCTGCAACGTCACGGTGGCTCGTTATGTGGACGAAGTGGCCGGCCTGCGACCAGCTGTTGACCACCTCAACCGAGCCGGGGTACGGCTCAGCGGCGCTGATCCATTCCTCGCTGTGCGTCTCGGCGATCGTTTCGGCGAGCTGCTCCTGCTCCAGCTCACCGATCGCCCAGCTGTGCTGCTGTTCGTATGGCAGGACGACGCCGTAGCGCAGACGGACGACCTCGGCTAGCTGCTCCCAGTAGTGGTGGAGCGTCGAATCGATGTCGATCGCGATCCGCATCAGCGATCCTCAGCGTGGCCCGTCAACGAGCGTCACGGCGCCTTCGGATGCGCTGCCGACCTGATCGGCGTACTTGGCCAGCACGCCCGTACGATCGGGGTTGGCCGGCGGAATATAAGCGGCGACGCGCTCATCGATCTCAGCGACCGTGAGATCGACGTCAAGCGTTCGGTTATCCACATCAATTGTGATCGTGTCGCCATCGCGAACTGCGGCGATCGGGCCACCGCGGAAAGCTTCGGGCGCAACGTGGCCGGCCATAAATCCGTAGGTGGCGCCGGAGAATCGGCCGTCCGTCAAGAGAGCGACGTGCTCGCCTAACCCTGCGCCATTGATCGCTGCGGTGACG
>JBAXGJ010000086.1:0-5527 GCA_037139475.1 Actinomycetes bacterium | reverse complement strand
TCGTCTACGACGGCAGCCCTGCATGGCCCGAGCCGGACACGCTCTGGCAGCTCGCAGAAGAGGCCGAGGTGACCTGCTTCGGCGCGGGGGCGGCCTATCTCGTCAGTTGCATGCGCGAGGGCGTCGTGCCGCGCACGGCGCAGCGCCCACTCTTGAAGCTGCGCTCGATTGGTTCAACAGGTTCGCCGCTGCCGCCGGAAGCTTTCCGATGGGTCAGCGAACAGTTTGGCGACGAGCTCTGGCTCTTCTCAACTAGTGGGGGTACAGACGTCTGCACTGCGTTTGTGGGCGGCTGTCCGGTGCTTCCGGTCTACGAGGGCGAACTTCAATCCGCTTCGCTCGGAGTCAGCCTCAAAGCATTCAGCGAAGCTGGCGAGCCGATGATCGGTGAGGTGGGGGAGTTAGTGATCACTGAGCCGTTGCCATCTATGCCGGTCAGTTTTTGGGGCGATGCCGATGGCAGTCGCCTGCGCGAGAGCTACTTCGAGATGTTTCCGGGGCTTTGGCGCCATGGCGATTGGATCGAGATAACAGAGCGTGGCACGGCGATTATTTACGGTCGCTCCGACTCGACGATCAACCGTGGTGGCGTACGCATCGGCACCTCGGAGATATACCGCTCGGTGCTGAGAGAGGCCGACATCGCTGACGCGCTCGTGGTCGACCTGCCGACCGACGACTCGGGGGCCGAGAGCCTGATCCTGCTCTTCGTTGTGCTCGCCGACGGCGCTGATCTAGACGACGCGATGATCGATCGGATCCGCAGCGACCTGCGCAAGACATGTTCACCGCGCCACGTTCCGGACGAAGTGATCGCGGTCCCGACAGTGCCGCGGACAATCTCCGGGAAGCTGCTTGAAGTGCCGGTGAAACGGATCCTCTTGGGCGCCGATCCCGACAAGGTCGCCAGTCGCGGCTCGCTAGCCGACCCCGAATCGCTCGATTGGTTTATTGCCTTCCGCAGCCGACGAGACCGATAGCCTGAGGTTTCATGGGACGGCGGCGCCTTCCAGCGCCCACGTTCCGAAAGGAGTGGGTCATGGCGAAGAAGCCGGAGAAACATAAGTGCCTGATTGTCGTCGGAACGCGGCCCGAGGCGATCAAAATGATCCCCGTAATTCAAGCGCTCCAAAGGTCCGATTTCTGTGAGCCGGTCGTCGTCGGGACCGGGCAACACAAAGCGATGGTCGACGACCTGTTTAAGCACGCCGGAATTGAGCAGGCGACCAACCTCGCGGCCGTCGGTGCCGGCGGCGCCGATCTCAACTTGCTCTGGACGCATGTGATCGACCGCTTCAACGACTTCGCGATGGCCGAATTTTCGGGCCTTCCGCTCGACCTTGGCGAAGGGCCGCGTGCCCCCGGCGACCGGCCTCTATTCCTGATGGTTCATGGCGACACATCGTCATCTGCCTCGGCCGCCGTCGCCGCCTTTCACCTCAGAATTCCGATAGTCCACGTTGAGGCTGGCCTACGCACCAACCTGACCTCATCGCCCTTCCCTGAAGAGATGAATCGCCAGCTGATCGGTTGCCTCGCTTGTCTACATCTTGCGCCAACCGATCAAAATGCGCAAAATCTGATTCGCGAGCAGATCGACAAGCAGACAATCTTCGTAACCGGCAACACCGGCATAGACGCGCTGATCTGGGCCGGAGCGCTCGAGCTTCCGTTCGATCAGCCCGAGATTGCTGAGCTCTACGACGGCGATTCCAAAATCGTGCTTGTAACGGCACACCGCCGAGAGAACTGGGGCGGTGGTTTGGCGGCGATCGGGGAGGGCGTGAGGCGGCTCGCCGACAGCCACCCAGAGGTCTCCTTCATCGCGCCGCTACACCCCAATCCAATAGTTCGCGAGGAGCTCGGCACGATTCTTGAGGGCTGCGCCAACGTTCTCACCTGCGAGCCGCTCGACTACGGTCAGTTTGCTCGCCTGCTGGGGCGATGCTACTTCGTAATCACCGATTCTGGTGGTATCCAGGAGGAGGCGCCGGCGCTTGGCAAACCGGTTCTCGTAGCGCGCGAAACGACAGAACGGACCGAGGGCGTCTACGCCGGGACGCTCGAACTAGTTGGGACGAATCCTGACCTGATCGAGGCGGCTGGCGCCCGGCTGCTCGACGACGAGGCCGAATACACGAAGATGTCAACTGCGCAGAACCCCTACGGCGACGGCCATGCCGCTGAGAGGATTGTCGCAGCGGCAGCCTCAATCGTCGCCGGCGGGCCTCTCGCTGAGCCATTTGGCCCCGGTTACTCACGCGCGGCGGTCCTAGCCGCGGCTGGCATGCCGGTTGAGCTTAGGCACCACAAGGCCGGGTACTTCACGCTCGATGTTGACGATTCGGCCAGCACCGCCCAGTGAGCGCTGGAGGCGCTCTGCTCGCAGCATTGCTTTACCCGGGCGTGCCACTCTTTTGGAGCGTCTGGTTCACGCTGACGCTTGTGATCGTGATCTATCAGTTCTGCTGGAAGATCTTTCTTTTTAGACGCTCGCGGCGCTGGCAGAAGCGCCTTCTGGCGCTCGGCCGCGACGAAGGCGGTGAAGCTAGCCGCGATCAGTTCTACTGGGTCTTTATGGTGCCGGCGCTGAATGAGGAGGTAACAATTATCGACAGCATCGAGCGGCTCGAACAGGTCGAAGCCAAATACAAGCGGATCATCGTGATTGATGACGGTTCCGAAGATCAAACCTCCGAGCTGCTGGCGGCACAGAACCGTCCGAACCTGCAGGTCGTCTCGCGGCTGCTGCCAGATGCTCAAAAAGGTAAGGCCGCCGCACTCAACGCGGGTTTCATCGATCTGCTGAAAACGGTCGAAGAATTGGGTTGGCCGCGCGAGCGCGTGATCGTCACGATCGTCGATGCCGACGGCAGGATCGACGCAGATGGGCCGCGCTACGTTGGCCAGCATTTTGAGGATCCGCGTGTTGGCGGCGTTCAAATGTTGGTGCGCATTTACAACCTCCGTGGTGCGCTGACGTGGGCCCAAAATCGCGAGTTCAAAACCTTCGGTTACCTCTACCAGGCTGCGCGATCAAGCTGGGGTGGCGCCTACATGGGAGGCAACGGTCAGATGAACCGCTTAACGGCGCTAGAGCAGGTCGCAACGCCGGAGGGCCCCTGGCGTGATCGACTTACCGAGGACCAAGACATCGGCCTGCGATTGCTCGCCAATGGATGGCTCGGAAGGCAGGAGTTGCGCGCGCAAATTTCGCAGCAGGGGCTCAACTCGCTGCGCGCGCTGATCCGCCAGCGAGTTCGCTGGTCGATGGGAAACCTGCAGACGCTGTCAATGACCGGGGCATTGGTTCGAGGCAAGATCCCGCTGGTGGGCAGGGCCGAGATCGTCAATTTCCTCTTCATGCCTTTCATGCAGGCCGTTGCGGGGGTGGCTTCGCTTGGCGCTTTGTACGTGCTCGTCTCCGGCTCAGTTGAGCTAATTCCAAACGGCGAGACAAGCGAAGCCGCAATCGTCGTCGCGAC
Organism: Actinomycetes bacterium; assembly: GCA_037139475.1. Classification (GTDB taxonomy): domain Bacteria; phylum Actinomycetota; class Thermoleophilia; order Solirubrobacterales; family Solirubrobacteraceae; genus F1-60-MAGs163. The sequence continues at coordinate 2,042 of JBAXGJ010000086.1, read as the reverse complement.
CGCTTACATCCTGTCGGTTGGCGGAGTCGTCTTAGCAAGCCTCGCCGATGCCCATCATCGTGGGCCAGTCGCCTACCTCAGATCATTTGCCGAGGCCAATCTGTTCATCATTTACACATGGCTGATGTGGCCCGTCTTGATGATTGCCTCGTACCGAATCTTGCGCCATCAGACCGGTTGGGCTAAGACCGACCGCGAGTCGCTTGAGCCACCTTCGGCGGCGACCCCCAGCAGCCGCTAGCTCTCGTCCTCACCGAGTTCAAAATGAGCCTGCTCCTGAGCCTGCTCGCCCGCTTCAATCACGCCGAGCAGCTCGCCGACTCGGCAGACCAGCAACCGTTCCTCTTCGACCTCGACCCAGACACCAGCAGAGGCGGGGAAGACGACGTGGTCGCCTGGGGAGACGGGCATCTGCACACCGGCCGATTGCCACCAGTCGATGCCAAGGCCAATAGAGAGAACGATGCCGTGCTGTGGCGGCGGCTCATTGTCGCCGGGAGCAACGAGCAAGCCCGAGCGACGGAATCGTTCGGGCTCAAGTTCTTTTATGACGACCCTGTCGAAGAGCGGCCTCAGCTGCTGACGCATGCCTTGATTGTAGGTCAGTGCTTCTTTGCCGCCGCGGACGCGTATATTTCCGGCTCACGATGGAGATCTCGCGGATCGATACGGCAGATGGCTTCATAACCGACGACGGCTCGACGATTCACGAGCTGGCCGGCCGCGTCAGCTTGCCTGCGGTCAACCAAAGCCTCGCGCAAGCAACGCTTGAGGTCGGCGGCGAAACAACCGAGCACTTTCACATTGAGGCCGAGGAGATCTACTACCTGACCTCAGGCTCGGGCCGTCTGCGCGTCGGCGAGGACGAGTCCGAGGTCAAGGCTGGCGACTGCATCGTTATCGCGCCCGGCACGCCGCACAAGCTCTGGAACACAGCCGACGTGCCGCTCACGTTGCTCTGCTGCTGTTCTCCGCCGTATCGCCACGAGGACACCGTCCTCATCGGCAGTTAATCGCGGAGGCCGATTGAGCGCAACCGCACTCGCCCTGAGTGTAAGCGGCGCCGTGACCCTAAGCGCTGGTGTAGCGTTGCCAGTTATGCGGGTTCGGGGGAGATCAGCTGTCGTTCTGTGCTGCGCAAGTATCGGGCTGCTCACAACCGGCGCGGCCGCGAACGCCAGCGATGCGCCGCGAACTTTGCGCGTAATGAGTTTCAACGTTTGGTACGGGGGTGATCAGATCGCCTTCGGACAGGTTGCCGAAGCGATCAAAGCGGCTCGCGCCGACATCGTCGGAATCCAAGAGCCGGACGGCAACCTTCGTCGCATCGCCGACGCGGTCGGTTTCCCCTACGTTGACGAGCGCCGATACATCATCTCGCGCTACCCACTATTTGATTCCGGAATCGGCGTTAAGCAGGGTAAGGCTCGAGTGCCGTACTCGATCAACGGACAGGACGCCGCCGACGTCAACGCCTGGGCTTTGATCGGGGCGGGGGAGGTCGTCGCGGTCGCCAACACTCACCTGACAAGCGACCCTTACGGCCCCGAAGCGGTCCGCGATGGTGCCAGCGTCGAAAAGGTGCTGGCACTTGAAGATGAAATCCGTGTGCCCGAAGTGCGCCCGCTGACTACCGCGCTGGCGAAGATCGCCAAGGCCAACATCCCGGTCTTTCTTACCGGAGACTTCAACTCGCCGTCATATCTCGATTGGACTGCGGCCGCCGTTGGCACGCGCCCGGAGATCAAGTACCCGGTCCAATGGCCGGTCTCCAAGCGCGTTGTCGACGCCGGGTTACGTGACTCATTTCGAACTATCTACGACGACCCAGTTGCTGTTCCTGGCTTGACCTGGACGGCCGGACGGCCGTATCCGTACATCCCGCCGAACGAATTCAGCGATCGGATCGATTACGTCTACGCCGGGGGCGCGGCTACGCCGACCGCCAGCGAGATAGTCGGCGAAGAGGGCAACCCGGCCGTCGCGATTGGGCTGAATCCTTATCCGAGCGACCACCGCGCGGTTGTCTCTGAGTTCAGCGT
>JBAXGJ010000085.1:0-5549 GCA_037139475.1 Actinomycetes bacterium | reverse complement strand
GAGATTGAAAAGCCGGAAGGGGTGATCGTCCAGTTCGGCGGCCAGACGCCGCTAAAGCTCGCTGAAGGGCTCGTGGCGGCCGGCATCAACGTTTTAGGAACAAGCGTTGACGCGATCGACCTAGCCGAAGACCGCGGCCGCTTTGGCGGACTGCTCGAAAGCCTCGGCTACCAAGCTCCCCCTTACGCCGAAGCTAACTCGGTTGAGCAAGCGCTCAGCGTTTCAGACGACGTTGGCTTCCCGCTGCTCGTGCGGCCCAGCTACGTGCTCGGCGGGCGCGCGATGGAGATCGTCTACTCGCAGGACGACCTTGAGGACTATCTCTCACGCCACGTGCGCGAAGACGGCCGCGCGATCTACCTCGATCGCTTCCTCGAAAACGCAATCGAAGTAGATGTCGATGCGCTCTGCGACGGTGAGAGCGTCTGGATCGGCGGCATCATGCAGCACGTTGAGGAGGCTGGGATTCACTCCGGTGACAGCGCCTGCGTGCTGCCGCCGCACTCGCTTGGCCCTGAGATGATGGCCGCGATCCGCGAGCAGAGCGAAGGGATCGCAAAGGCTCTTGGCGTTGTCGGTCTCTGCAACATCCAGTTTGCCGTCTACGGAGCTGAGCTTTACGTGATTGAAGCCAACCCGCGCGCCTCGAGAACGGTCCCGTTCGTCAGTAAGGCGATTGGTTTGCCGCTCGCGAAGCTCGCTTGCCGCCTGATGCTTGGCGAGAAGATTGGCGATCTCGACCTGCCTGCTGACCCAATGGGTCACGATCACGTCTCGGTCAAGGAGGCAGTGATGCCGTTCGACCGCTTCGACGGAGCCGACGCACTGCTCGGGCCAGAGATGCGCTCAACTGGCGAGGTGATGGGAGTGGCGCGCGACTTCCCAACTGCGTTCGCTAAGGCCCAGGCCGCCGCCGGCGCTGCTCTCCCTGACGGCGGAACCGCTTTCATCACGGTCACCGATTCGGATAAGGCTGGGGCGGTCGCGATCGCGCAGACGCTCCATGACCTCGGCTTCAAGATCGTCGCCACGCGAGGCACGCGTGAGGCGCTGGAGCGGATGGGTGTGCCGGCGACCGAGCTGATGAAGGTCGGCGAAGGTTCACCGAACGTCGTCGACATGATCGAAAGCGGCGATGTGACGCTCGTCGTCAATACTCCGACCGGCTCCGGCGCACGGACCGACGGCTGGGAAATCCGCCGCTCGGCAGTTGCTCGCAGCGTTCCATGTCTAACAACGCTGGCCGGCGGCTTGGCGGCAGTGCGGGCAATCTCATCGGCCCGGCACGGAGAGGCAGAAGTGCTCTCTTTGCAGGAGATTCACCGGGGCTTGCGCTCAGTTGAGGCGGAGGCGTGAGCGGAGCCGCCGACCGCGTACAGGCCCCGTTTGGCACGCGCGAAGTACCGATCATCGGGACTGAGGAGATCGGTCCCTACCGCGTTTTTAGCTGCGCCGACGAGGATGGCCCACAGCCGGCGGCGGGGCAGTTCTACATGCTCGCCAGCACCGAGGGGTGGGGTGGCGGCAGCGACGAGCGGCCTTACCTCCCGCGGGCGATCTCAGTGCTCGCGGCGGGCGACGGCCAACTCTCGTTTGTGCTTGAGGCGGTCGGCCCCGGCACCGAGCGGCTCGCTGCTCTTGAAGAGGGTGACGCGCTGCGGTTGCTCGGCCCGCTCGGCAACGGCTTCACTGCCCCGCAGGCAGGAGTTCGAGCGATTCTCTGCGGTGGTGGGATCGGTGTTGCGCCGCTAGCGATTCTCCAGCAGGAACTGGTTGCGCAGGGCCACGAAGTAACCGCTTTGCTGGGCTTTCGCGACGGAGAGCACGCAGCCGGGGCAGAGTTTCTTGACGCCGTCCAGGTCGCGACGGACGATGGATCGGTCGGCCATGCAGGGCTTGTGACCGAACTTCTCCTGGCCGAACTGGACCGCGATGCGGACGCAGTGATCTACTCCTGCGGCCCGCCGCAGATGCTCGACGCTGTCCGCGCGATCAGTGTTGCGAGCGGCGTCCCAGCCCAACTCGCGCTCGAGGCGCCGATGGCCTGCGGCTACGGAGCTTGTTACGGCTGCGTCGTCAAGTGCGCCGACGGTAGCTTGCGCCGCAGCTGCGTCGACGGGCCGGTTCTCGAAGCGGGCGAGCTCGCCGCCGAGTGGCTTTCAGGAGGGGCTGACGATGGCCGTTGAGCTCTGCGGGATCGAGTTAGCGCACCCGGTCATCAACGGCTCGGGAACCTTTGACGTGATCGCAGCCCGCCGTGTGTTCGGGTCGGCGCTTGACGACAATTTCCCCTTCGCAGCATTCGTTTCGAAGACAATTACGCTCGAGCCGCGGCTCGGGAATCCACCGCCGCGGCTGTTTGAGACTGCGGCCGGGATGATCAATTCAATCGGCCTGCCTAACCGTGGTTTGGCTGGCTACCTTGAGCACGATCTGCCCGAGCTTGCGACGCTGCCGGTGCCTTTGATCACGAACGTCATGGGCTCTAATGCCGACGAGGTCGGGCAACTGTTCGAGGCGCTAGAGGATCGAAATGAGATTTCAGCAATCGAGCTGAACGTCTCGTGCCCGAACGTTAAGACCGGCCTCGACATCGGTTCCGACCCGGCCGAGCTGAGCCAACTGCTCGCCGCGGTGAGGGACAAAACATCGAAGCCGCTGATCGTCAAGTTGACGCCGAACACGGCCAACGTCGCGCTCGTCGCGAGCGCCGCCGAGGCCTCCGGCGCCGACGCCGTTTCGCTGATCAACACTCTCCGCGCCTTCGCCGCCGACCCCGCGAGGCCGGGAAAGGCTTGGCTCGGTGGAGGCACTGGTGGGCAATCTGGGCCGGCGATTAGGTCGGTCGCTTTGGCGCAAACGGCCGCAGTATCTTCTGCGATTAGCTTGCCGATTGTTGCGATGGGGGGCATTGCGAGCGCCGCAAACGCGCGCCAATTCCTTGACGCCGGGGCCCTCGTAATCGCAGTAGGTACCGAGAGTTTTCGGGATCCCGCGACGGCCGGCGCGATCCGCGACGAGCTGCTCGCGCTGAGCTGAGCGGATCCGGGCGCGAGCTCGGCGCGCCCGGCGCGGGGCGCAACTCTCGACCTCAACTCGACGTCAAGTCGAATATTTCAACCACGCGTCGCACCGCGATCAGAGTTGTGTATGCTCGCCATCGTGGCTTCGGCAACCGAAAAAAATTCACTCGCGGCGGCAGAGGCACCGGAGCGTTCGAAGCTCCAGCGGATGGAAGCTCTAGAGCGCGCGAATCAGATTCGCAGCCAGCGCGCGAAGCTCAAGCGCGACCTGCGCGCCGGCAAGGCGACAATCGATCGGCTGCTCGAATCGCCACCGGAGTACCTCGAGACGGCGAAGGTCTTTGACCTGCTGCTCGCGGTGCCGAAGTTCGGCCGCGTTAAGGCAAACAAGATTCTTCAGCAGGTTCGGATCTCACCGAGCAAGACCGTCGGTGGACTTTCCGACCGCCAGCGCGGCGAGCTAGTTCAGCTGCTTCGCAGCCGCACGCGCTAGTCGCGCCGAACGATCGCTTAGCCTGCCCCTGTGGCGCATGTAATCGTTATTACCGGCCCTTCAGGGGTCGGTAAAGGGACCGTTATTCGCCTTCTGCGCGAGCGAATCCCTTCGGTGCGGCTCAGTATCTCGGCGACGACGCGGCAGCCGCGTCCTGGCGAACGCGATGGAGTCGATTACCACTTCCTCACCGCCGAGCAGTTCAAAACGCTTGTCAGCGAAGCGGCGTTCGCCGAGCACGCGCGCTACGCGGGGCAGCAGTACGGGACGCTGCTATCCGAGTTGGAGCGCGAAGGGGATGGCGACGGGGTCGTGATGTTGGAGATTGAGCTTCAGGGAGCGAGGCAGATCCGTGAGTCGATGCCCGAGGCGCTGCAGGTGTTCATCGCTCCTCCGTCGTTCGAGACGTTGCGCGAGCGGCTCATCGGCCGCGGCACCGATTCGCCTACGACGATCGACGAACGCTTGTCGGTCGCTCGCGAGGAGCTCGAAGCGCAGAACGAGTTCAGCGAGGTGATCGTCAACGACCGCGTCGGCGACGCTGTTGACGCCTTGGAGGCGCTAGTTCAGTCGCAGCTGGGCGGAGCGGTAGACTGATCAACATGATCGCTCCTCGGATTGACGCCCTGCTCGAACAGGTGGACTCGAATTACGCCACCGTGATCGTCGCTGCAAAGCGCGCGCGCCAAATCAACAGCTACTACCACAACCTCGGAGAGGGAACTTTTGACGAGTTCCCGCCGCCGATGGTCGCCAGTCATTCGGCCAACTACCTCACGATCGCACTCGAAGAGGTCGCCGAAGGCAAGCTGATTTACCGCTACCCCGAGTAGTCCCGGTAGAGCTCACAGATGGCCCGAATTCTGCTCGGCGTCAGTGGTGGAATTGCCGCCTACAAGGCGCTTGATCTGATCCGCCTCGCAACTGCGGCGGGTCACTGCGTTCGCGTTATCCAAACCGATAACTCGCAACGCTTCGTAGGAGCTGCGTCGTTTGCAGCCATCACCGGAGCCCCTGTCCTAACTAGCGAATGGGAGCGAGACCCGGCTCGCGGCGCATTCCCTGACCAGGCGACACCGGAGCACGACCCAATCAGCCACCTTGAACTGGTCCGCAATGCCGACTGCTTCGTGGTCGCACCGGCTAGCGCCAACACGATCGCCAAGCTCGCGTCGGGGCTGGCGGACAACCTGCTTACGAGCGCAGCGCTGGCGGCAGCTTGCCCGCTGGTTGTTGCCCCGGCGATGAATCACCAGATGTGGGAGAACGAGGCAACTCAGGCAAACGTTGATCTCTTGCGCGCCCGCTCGGTGACGATCGTCGAACCTGAAGTGGGATCGCTAGCCAGTCGTAACGAGTGGGGCAGCGGCAGGCTCGCCCAGCCGTCGACAATCCTCAGCGCGATTGAGCAGCTCGTCCCGGCCGGCGCTCGGCCGTGGGACGGGCGCCGCGTACTAGTGACGGCCGGCGGCACTCGCGAGGCGATAGACGCTGTTCGCTTTGTCGGCAACCGCTCGTCAGGCCGGATGGGCTTCGCGCTCGCCGAAGCAGCCGCGGCCCGCGGCGCGGACGTGACCGTGATCGCAGCGAACGTCGATCTGCCTCGCCACGCACAGATTTCCTACATTGACGTCGAGAGCGCGGCGCAGCTCGAGCATGCCGCGCGCGAGCAGTTCCCTAAGTGTGAGCTTCTGCTGATGGCCGCCGCGGTAGCTGACTTCACTGCAGTCGACCCGGCTGAAGGAAAGCTGAAGAAGGGTGACCTCGAAGAGCTCGAGCTGGTTCTGGAGCCAACGACGGACGTGCTCTCCGCACTCTCAGAGATGCGAAGTCTTGGCCAGACCTTGGTCGGCTTTGCCGCCGAGCACGGCGATGACGCGGTCGAGCTTGGCCGCACGAAGCTCGCAAGCAAAGGGCTCGACGCGCTCGTGATCAACGACGTCTCTGGCACTGACATCGGCTTTGAGAGCAATTCGAACGAGGTCACAATCGTCACTGCCGCCGGCGATCAGCACGTTCCGAAGGCCGACAAA
>JBAXGJ010000084.1:0-5624 GCA_037139475.1 Actinomycetes bacterium | reverse complement strand
TTGTCATGAGAACACCGCTGATCGCAGGCAACTGGAAGATGCACAAGACGATTGCGGAGTCGGAGCGCTTCATCTCCGGCCTGCTGCCGCTGCTTTACGCCGCCGACGGCGTTGAGGTTGGAATCTGCGTTCCCTACACCGACCTGCAGGCGATGGTCGACTCAACGCGCGGCTCACGCGTTGAGGTTTACGCGCAGAACATGCACGAGGCACCGGAGGGCGCCTTCACCGGTGAGATCAGCGCCGCGATGCTTAGTGAGATCGACGTTCATGGCGTTGTCCTGGGCCACTCTGAACGGCGCGAATACTTCAACGAGACCGACGCCGTGCTGGCTGAGAAGCTGCTCGCGGCCCGCAAAGCCGGGCTGGCAGCAATCCTCTGTGTTGGCGAGACTGAAGGCCAGCGCGCCGCCGATCAGACCGAGGCTGTGCTGACAAGTCAACTCGACCGAGGGCTCGCCCTGATTGACGCCGAGGCGCTCGCCGCGCTGGTAATCGCCTACGAGCCGATATGGGCGATTGGAACCGGCGCCGTGGCCACTGCCGAACAGGCGCAGGATGCCTGCGCCTTGATCCGTTCGCGTGTTGCTGCGATCGACGCCAGCGCGGCGGAGGCAGTACGGATTCTCTACGGCGGCTCCGTAAAAGCTGACAACGCGGCCGAACTGCTTGCTTTGCCTGACGTTGACGGCGCGCTCGTCGGCGGTGCATCGCTGGAGCCGGAGTCGTTCGCTGCGATCGTTGGAGCGGCTGCCAGTTGAGCGACGCCGCTCCCTCAGCCTGCCTTGTAATTCTCGACGGCTGGGGCTTAGCGCCAGCCGGGCCAGGCAACGCTGTTGAGCAGGCGCAGACGCCTGTCTTCGACGCGCTCTGGCAGCGCTACCCAAACACCGAGCTGACTGCCAGCGGCCGCGCCGTCGGGTTGCCCGACGGGCAGATGGGTAACAGCGAAGTGGGCCACCTAAACCTCGGCGCAGGATCGGTGATCCGTCAGGACCTAACGCGGATCGACGATGCGCTCGAAGGCGGACTCTTCGACGAGAACCCGGTGCTGATAAGCGCGATGCGCTCAAGTAGTCGCCTCCACCTGATTGGCCTCGTCAGCGATGGCGGCGTTCACTCCAGCATCGAACACCTCGAGGCGCTGATTCGGATGGCCGGCGACCTTTGCGTTGGCGAGGTCTTCGTACACGCCTTCACCGACGGGCGCGACAGCGACCCGCATGGCGGCGAGGATTATTTGGCCGCCGTCAGCGACTGGTGCGAGTCGGCCGGCAACGCCCGAATCGCCAGCGTGATCGGCCGCTTCTACGCGATGGACCGCGACCAGCGCTGGGGGCGCGTTCAGGCGGCTTACGACCTGCTCGCTCACGGCAGCGGCCAGCACAACGAGCCGAGCGCCGTTGACGCCGCCCGCGCCGCCTACGAGCGGGGCGAAACCGACGAGTTCATCGCCGCGACCGTGATCGGCGAGCCGGCCGCAATCGAACCCGGCGACAGTGTGATTGCGTTCAACTTCCGCCCCGACCGGATGCGCGAGATTACGCGCGCACTCTGCGACCCGGCCTTCTCCGAGGTCGAACGTGGCGGCGCGCAGCCGGTAACCAATTACAGCTGCCTGACGGAGTACGAGGAGGGCTGGCCTTACGCCGTCGCTTTCGAGCCTGAACGCCCGCTGGTTACTCTGCCGCAGCTGATCGCAGCATCTGGCGGCCGCCAGCTTCACGTAGCCGAAACTGAGAAGTACCCGCACGTCACTTACTTCTTCGCCGGTGGCGAGGAGCATCCGCAGAGCGGCGAGCGGCGCGAGCTAGTGCCCTCCAATCGCGAAGTCGCGACCTACGACGAGAGCCCCGAGATGAGCGCCCAAGGCGCGGCCGATAAGTTCCTCGCCGCGTGGATTGAAGAAGAGCCGCAGTTCGCGATCATCAACTTCGCCAACCCCGACATGGTTGGTCACACCGGCGTGATCCCCGCAGCGGTGACGGCGATCGAAACGGTTGACCGCTGCCTCGGTGAGATTGTCGCGGCGGTTCAGGCCAGCGGCGGCGAGCTGGTGATCACCGCCGACCACGGCAACGCCGAGCAGATGCTCAACGAGGATGGCTCAGCGAACACCGCCCACTCGCTGAGCCCGGTTCCGCTGATTGTCACGCGCGAAGGTTTGGAGCTCCGCGACGGCGGGGTTCTTGCCGACGTAGCGCCGACGCTGCTGGAGCTGCTCGGGATCGAGCAGCCGCCGGAGATGACCGGCCGTTCGTTGATCGAGTCTTAAGCGGCGGCGCGCGGGTTTACTAGCGGCGTCAGATTTAGTTCGATCTGATCACGGTGCTGCTGGTACTGCTCAGGCAGCTGCAGCTTCAACCCGAGCTGATCTAGCGGCTCGTCGATCGTGAAGCCAACGTCGCGCGTGGCTACCTCAAAGAGCACGCCGCTCGGCTCACGGAAGTAGATCGAGTGGAAGTATTGACGATCAATAATCGGCGTTGATTGCGCGCCGGCTCCGTTGGCAGCGGCGATTGCGACTTCGAGCTCGGCGTCGTCGGCGGCAGACCATGCAACGTGGTGCACAGTTCCTGCGCCTGGCCGCGGAGAGTCGGCCGGAGCCTCGTCGTAGCCAAGCGTCGCGCTGCGCTCGTCTCCACCGAGGAGCCAGCTCCCTGCGCCGTCGGCGGGAGTGAAGCCGAGCGCGCCAAGCAGCTGAGCGCTCGCCTCAGGCTGCTGCGCGTAGGCGCGAACGCCGGCGAAGCCGCGCAGCGCGAACTCGGCCGGAATCTCGCTTGACTGAGCGCTCAGCGGCGCCTCGTCGCTGCCGTCAATGACTAGCTGGTACGCCAGCCCTTCGGGGTCGCAGAAGCTCAGAACGTCGTTCTCGTGCAGGACCGACATCTCGGCGTCGCGCAGCCGCGCCTTCCAGAAGTCGAGCGCCTCGGCCGAGCCAACGCGCCAAATGATCGTGTGCACCATCCCCGCGCCCGGAAGCCCGGGAGGTGCCCCTGGGTACTCAAAGAAGGTCAGCGCCGCGCCGGGGCTACCGAGCTCGTCGGCAAAGTAGAGGTGATAGGCCGAAGGGTCGTCGAAGTTGACCGTCTGCTTTACCATTCTCAGCCCCATCACGCCAGCGTAGAAATCGACGTTCGCCTGAGCGTCACCGGTGATCGCAGTGATGTGGTGGATCCCTTCTAGAGCCATCTAACGAGCCTAGCGAGACAGGCAGAGATACGGTTTCCGATCGCGGTACCGGAGGGGGTCGCTGCTACCGTAATGGAGTCTTCAGGGACGCTTAAATCGTGGCCAACTCAAGCTCATCAGCAACGCTAGATCGAAAGCTCTCCGGCTGCGAGGTGTTGGCCTGGCGGGGAATGCTTAGGACTCACGCCGCGGTTACCAAGCAGCTCGACTCGGAGATGCTCAGCGCGCACGGAATCTCTTTGAGCTCCTATGAGGTGCTGCTCCACCTTGACGGCGCTGATGATGGCCATCTGCGGATGTGCGACCTCGCCGAACTGGCCGTCCTCAGTCGCAGCGGACTGACGCGCCTAGTTGATCGTCTGGCGCGCGAGCAGCTGCTCGTCCGTGAGTCGTGCCCGAGCGACGCGCGCGGATCTTTTGCGCGCTTGACCGACGCCGGCCGCGAGCGGCTCGCGCAGGCACGCCCCACGCACCTTGAGGGCGTCCGCCGCGTATTCCTCGGCCACTTGAGCGCCGAGGAGCAGCAGGCACTGGCCGATTGCTGGGCCAAGGTGCTGCCGGCCGCTGAAGTCGCCGACGCCGGCGAGTGCTGCGGCGAAGCGGCCTGAGCACTAAGCGCCGTAGGATCGCTGGTCGTAGATGGCGTCAGCGCTTGAGATTCTCGCTTCCGACTCCGGTTCGCTCGCCCGCGCTGGCATCTTGCGTACCGCGCACGGCGAGATCCGCACGCCGGCCTTTGTTCCGCTCGCCACCAAAGGCAGCGTTCGCGGCCTACTGCCGGCTGAGGTATCCGATCTCGGCTACGACATCGTGCTCGGCAACACCTTCCACCTCCATCTAAACCCCGGCGACGAGCGGATCGCGGCGCTCGGCGGCCTTCACGAATTCATGCGTTGGGACGGGCCGATCATCACCGACTCCGGCGGGTTCCAAGTCTTCTCGATGGGGCACGGGACCGTTGCCGATGAGATCAAGGGCCGCGCGCCTACCGGGCCGGACCGCGCCGGCAAGGTGCTCGGAATCGAGGAGGACGGCGTCCGCTATCGCTCTTACGTCGACGGCTCGACGCGCTTCATGGGCCCGGAGGATTCAATGCGGATCCAATCCAATTTGGGCTCCGACATCGCGCTCGTCTTCGATGAGTGCACGCCGTTCAACGTCGAACGCGAATACACCGCCCGCTCGACCGAGCGCTCGCACCGCTGGCTCGATCGCTGCCTCAGTTGGCACGCTGAGAACGGCCCGGCCGATCAGCTCGTCTACGGAATAGTTCAGGGCGGCGTTTATGAGGATCTGCGCCGCGACTCAACCGAGCAGATTGCCGCCCGCGCCTGCGACGGGATCGCGATCGGTGGCTCGCTCGGCGAAAACAAAGCGCAGATGTACGAAGTTGTTGGCTGGGCGACCGACACGCTGGCGAAGGCCGGCGACCTTCGCCCACGCCACCTGCTTGGGATCGGTGAGGTTGACGACCTAATCCGTGGCGTCGAGATGGGGATCGACACTTTTGACTGCGTGATGCCCACGCGGCTCGGCCGCCACGGAGTGGCGCTGGTGCCCGACCCGGAGCACCGCTGGCGCGTAGACCTAACGACGGCGAAGTGGTCGGACAGCGATGAGCCGCTAATGGAGGGCTGCCCGTGCCCAGCCTGCGCCGTCGGTTACAGCCGCGGCTATCTGCGCTACATGACGAAGGCCCGCGAGCTGACGGCGATGCGGCTGATGACGGTCCACAACCTGGCCTTCGTGGCGCGCGTGATGGAACGGCTGCGCGAGGCAGTGCTGGCTGGGAATCTGGCCGCCGTTGCAGCCGAGCTGCGCGCCGGGCGAGCGCCCTAGCGAAGCTACTTAGTGTTCTGGCGGATCAGCTGCTGCATCTGCGCGGCGGTCTGGTCAACCTGGTCGTAGACCACCTGGCGCAGGCGGACGCTGTCGCTTGAGCTTGTGCCGCTGACGTAGACGAATGCGGCAGCGCCGAGCGCCAGGGCCAGCAGCAACACGATCGTCGGTGCGACCCAGCTCCGCTTGCGGCGAGGCTGCTCGGCGACAGCCGCCGCCGGAGCGGCCCGCTGCGCCGGCTGGCGCGGTTCGCGGCGCTGAACCGTCGTCGCCGGCTGATCGCCGGTCGCCTGCACGACCCGCGTTGCAGCCGTGCGCGGCGTGCTGACAGAGGTGGCCGAAGTTTCAGGTGCGACGCCGCGCGCGCCGTCGGCGAGCGCTAGGCGAAGCTCCTCGGCGGTTTCGTAGCGCGCCTCGGGCTCCAGCTCCAAAGCGCGGTCAACTGCGGCGGCAAGTTCAGGGCTGACGTCGGGGTTGAGCTCATTCAGCAGCGGCGGCGCTTCGCGCTGCTGCTTGAGCGCCAGCTCGGTGATCGACTGCGCCTCGTAGGGCAGGCGGCCGGAGAGGAACTGGTAGCAGACGACGCCGAGCGC
>JBAXGJ010000083.1:0-5646 GCA_037139475.1 Actinomycetes bacterium | reverse complement strand
CCTCAGCCAAACTGGCGCAGGAAGCGCAGGTCGTTTTCATAGAAGAAGCGCAGGTCAGGCACGCCGTGCTTGAGCATCGCAATCCGCTCGATCCCAAGGCCGAAGGCGAAACCTTGGTGAGTGTTCGGGTCGTATCCGTGTTCGCTTACGGCGGCGAAGACGTTTGGGTCAACCATCCCCGAGCCGAGCACCTCGAGCCAGCCGGTTCCCTTGCAGAGCGAGCAACGCTCGCCGTCCGGGGCAGCGCCGTGCTCGCACATGAAGCAGGACACGTCAACTTCGACGCTCGGCTCAGTGAACGGGAAGAAGTGTGGCCGTAGTCGCAGCTCGCGGTCGGCGCCGAAGATCGCTCGGGCAAAGGCCAGAAGCGTGCCCTTGAGGTCAGCGAGCGTTACGCCTTCGTCAACGAGTAGTCCTTCGATCTGGTGGAACTGTGGCGTGTGCGTCGCATCGCTGTCGCGGCGGAAAACGCGGCCGGGAACGATCAACGCGATCGGCGGCGGCGTCTGTTCCATGATTCGGATCTGCATCGGAGAGGTATGCGTGCGCAGCAGAGTTTCGTCAGGCCCTTCGCCTCCGCCCTCGATGTAGAAGGTGTCGCTGCGGGCGCGCGCTGGGTGCGCGGGGTCGTGGTTTAGCGCGTCGAAGTTGTAGTGGACGAGCTCGACCTCAGGGCCTTCGACGACGCTGTAGCCGAGGCCGCAGAAGACGTCCTCAATCTCGCGCCGCGTGGCACTGAGCAGGTGGTGGTGGCCTGTGGTTTCAGCCGGCGACCCCGGCAGCGTGATGTCAACGTTGTCTTCGGCAAGTGTGGCGCTCAACTCAGCGGCCTGGAAGCGGGCAGCAGCGGTCTCGATCATCGCCTCAAGCGCTTGACGTGCCTCGTTCGCCGTCCGGCCGGCCTCGCCGCGTTGCTCGGGCGGGAGCCCCGCCACGTCGCGCAGTAGCTGCGGCAGCTCGGCCTTGCGGCCTAAATACTGCACACGCAGCTCTTCGAGCGCGGCTGAGCTGGACGCCGCTGAGATCTCAGCTTCGGCCTGCTTCTGAATCTCAGCTACGCGCTCAAGCATCGTCGCCACCCTAAACCTTCCTCGTGCATGAATAGAGCGCGATTGTCGCTGCCATGGCGGCGTTTAGGGAGTCGCCGTCGATCGCGATCGAACGCGCCTCGCCGGCAGCCGCGACGATTGCTTCAGGCAGCCCTTCCCGCTCGGCTCCGATCAACAGCGTCAGCTCGCCTTCCGGCCACGGCGCTCCGTCGAGCTCAACGGGCGCCGAGGCTGCCAGCGCGACCGTTGTTCCTGGAAGCTGCTCGAGCTCATCTGCGCGCGCGACGGCGACGCTGAAGATCGCTCCCATACTCGCCCGGACTGCCTTTGGTCCGAAGGGGTCGGCGCTACCTGGGCCGAGGATCACGCTCGATGCTCCGAACGCATGGGCGCTACGAATGATCGTGCCTACGTTGCCCGGGTCGCCAACTCCGTGGAGCCAGACCGCCAACGGGCCGGTCGGCTCGCTCCAGCGCTGCTCGTAGATCGCGAGCGCACGAGTTCCCGAGCCGAGCGCAGACACTTCGGCGAGCGCTTCTTCGCTGACCTCGGTGCCGCTAAGCCCGCTGCCCTCAGCGACGAACGAGTCGACTGGCTGCCAGCCGTTTGCGGCTGCCGCTGCAATCAGATCCTCGCCCTCAGCGACAAAGCGCCCGCTGCGGTCGCGCCCGCGCCTAGTCCTCAGGAGAGTGACCTGGTTCAAGTTCGGGTGTTGTGGATTGTGGATTGTCATTGGGCTGTCGTTTTGCTCCAAAAAAAAGGGCGCCCCTCCTTGCGGAAGCGGCGCCCGATAGCGGCGAAACGGCGGCGGAGTCTAGGACTCGGCGGCCGTCGCCTCTCGGGCGGCGTCTACAAATCGGCGGAAGGTCTCAGGGTCGCGCACGGCGACGTCGGCCAGCACCTTGCGGTCTAGCTCGATCCCGGCTTCGCTGAGGCCGTGCATGAAGGTTGCGTAGGTCATCCCGTTGAGCCGCGCAGCAGCGTTGATGCGGGTGATCCAAAGGCGACGGAAGTCGCGCTTGCGGTTGCGCCGATCGCGGTAGGCGTAGGAATCCGCCTTCATCAGCGTTTCCTTCGCGCGGCGGTAGTTCGAGTTCGCGGTGCCGCGGTAGCCCTTGGCGCGTTCGAGTGTTGCGCGCCGCTTCTTCTTGGCCGAGACCGACCGCTTTACGCGCGTCACTTGTCGCCCAGCATTCTCTTGACGCGTGGGACGTCAACTGCGGCTACTTCTACTGGCTTGCGGAAGCCGCGCTTACGCTTCGGTGACTTCTTCTCAAGGATGTGGCTCGACATCGCTTTGCGCGCGCGGACCTTTCCCTTCGAGGTCAGCTTGAAGCGCTTCTTTGCGCCGGAATGTGTCTTCATCTTGGGCATCGCGAACCGGGAGTATAGAAACTCGGCGCAGCCGCGGCTCAGCGGCAGCCCTGTTTGGCGGCGAAGCGCGGTCGAACTAGGCGGCGTCGGGAGTCTCGCCGGGCGCTTCCGCGGCCACTTCGACTACCTCTTCGGCGGCCTCGGCGGCGACCTCACCATCAGCCTCGACCTCGTCGGCGACGATCTCTTCGTCCACTACAGCTTCGGCGATCTCGACTTCGGCCTCTTCGCGCGGAGCCGGCGCCGACGCGGCGATCGAACGGGCGAAGGCTTCTGCGTCTGCTTCGGCCTGCGCTGCTGCAATCTCAGCACTGAAGTCGAGTGGCTCAAACTCAGTGATTTCGCCGCTGATTACCTCTTTGCTCGGGCCGAGCACCATCGTCATGTTGCGGCCATCAAGGTTGGGGCGCTGCTCGACCGCGCCGATCGGCTCGAGTTCGCGCGTTAGGCGAGCGAGGATTGCGCGACCTAGCTCGGGGTGTGTGACTTCGCGGCCGCGGAACATGATCGTCACTTTGACCTTGTCCTTGTGCATCAGGAAGCGCGTTACGTGACCCTTCTTCGTCGCGTAGTCGTGCTCGGCGATCTTCGGGCGGAACTTGATCTCGCGGATCGTGATCTGCTTCTGGCCCTTCTTCGCGGCCTTAGCTTTCTGCGCTAGTTCGTACTTGTACTTCGAGTAGTCAAGGATGCGGCAGACCGGCGGGCTTGCTTCAGGCGCAACCTCGACGAGGTCGAGGCCCTTCTCGACCGAGAGCTTCAGCGCGTCATCGATCTTGAGGATGCCAACCTGGCCGCCCTCGTCGTCAATTACGCGAACTTCGGCAACGCGAATTTTCTCGTTGATCCGAGTCGTGTCACGATCCGGCATACGCCGGTCGAAGCGCCGGGGAACCGGCACTAGCTTCGGAGGCAGCGCGTCAAGGGCGCGGCGTCTGGACGAACATTCGGGTCAACGCGCAGCAGTATAGCCAGATTCAAGGAGATCTCGCCCCTCTCCGGCCGCGACCTCAACGACAGCGCGCGCCTGCGCGCAGCTGCGTAGGCGCCGTGGCGGCACGTCGTAATCCACCCGAATCGCCTGCCCTTGCTGGTCGAGCCAGAGAAGATCGAGCGAGAAGCGCATTCCGAAGGTGTGAATCGAGCGGCAACGGTTGATCTGGAGTGCTTCTCCGGGCGGAATGCTTTCGCGCCAAGCAAGACCGCGTGTGCGCTGGATCAAGCCTCGGGCGACGGTGACCGTCAAGCCGTGAGTGGTGCGTCGCGCCGCGTGTCGGTTTCGGCGACGAGATGATCCGCGAACAATTCGATCGGGAAGGAGCCGATGTCGCCTTCACCGTGGCGGCGAACCGCAACGTCAACTCCTTCGGCCTCTTTGTCACCGACGACAAGCATGTAAGGGATCTTTGCGATCTCGTTGTCGCGGATCAGCTTTGAGACCGATTCGGAGCGGAGATCAACCTCGACGCGAATGCCACGCTCGCGAAGCTTCGCGGCAATCGCCTCGGCTGCCTCGGCGTGGCGGTCGGAGACCGGAAGGACGACCGCCTGCACCGGCGCGAGCCAGACCGGAAACTCGCCGGCGTAGTGCTCGATCAGGATTCCAACGAAGCGCTCATACGAGCCCATAAGCGCGCGGTGAATCATCACCGGGCGGTGGACAGAGTCATCGGCGCCTGTGTACTGGAGGTCGAAGCGCTCTGGCATCGAGTAGTCAAGCTGCACCGTGCCGAGCTGCCAGGAGCGATCGAGCGAGTCGGTCATGTGGAGATCGATCTTCGGCCCGTAGAAAGCGCCGTCACCGGGGTTGAGTTCATAGTCGAGCCCGCGAGCTTCGAGTGCTCCGATCAGTGCCGCCTCAGCGCGGTCCCACATCTCGTCGCTGCCGATCCGCTGCTCGGGGCGCGTTGAGAGCTCGAGGTGAACATCGAAGCCAAACAGCTCGTAGGTCGCGAAGGCAAACTCAAGGCAGGCGGCAACTTCGTCAGCTACCTGCTCCTCGGTACAGAAGACGTGGGCATCGTCCTGGGCAAAGTGCCGCACGCGCAGCAGGCCGTGAAGCGTGCCGCTTAGCTCATTGCGGTGGAGCAGGCCGGGCTCCGAATAGCGCACAGGCAGCTCGCGGTAACTCCAGCGCCGGCCACCGAAGAGATGCGCGTGGCCAGGGCAGTTCATCGGCTTGAGGCCGAACTCACGATCCTCTGTGCTGGTGACGAACATGTTCTCGCGGTACTTCTCCCAGTGGCCTGACGTCTTCCACAGCTCGGCGTCATAGAGCTGCGGCGTTTTGACCTCTTGGTAGCCGCGGGCAACGCCCATCTCGCGTGAGAGCGCGACTAGCTCGTTGAAGACCGTCGTGCCGCGAGGCAACCAGAAGGCTGAGCCGGGAGAGACCTCGGAAAACTCGAAAAGCTCAAGCTCTTTGCCAAGACGGCGATGGTCGCGGGCGCGGGCGGCATCGAGGCGTTCCATCTCGGCTTCAAGCTCCTTCTTGTCGAAGAAGGCCGTGCCGTAGATCCGCGTCAGCATCCTGCGGTCCGAGTCGCCGCGCCAGTAGGCGCCTGCTACTGATTGAAGTTTGACGGCGCCGATCGCTTTCGTTGACTGGCCGTGCGGACCGCGGCAGAGGTCGGTGAACGGACCGTTGGTGTAGAGCGAGACGGTTTCAACGCCCTCGTCGCGCACGAGATCCTCAATCAGCTCGACCTTGTAGTCCTGCTGCTCGCCGCGAAAGCGCCCGAGCGCATCGGCGACGCTGACCTCTTCACGCTCGAACCCCTCCCCCGCTTTGATGTGCTTCTTCATCTGAGCTTCAATTGCTTCGAAATCATCCTCGCTAATGACGACTCCGTCGGGGAACTCGAAGTCGTAGTAGAAGCCGCGTTCGATCGCCGGGCCGATCGACACCTTCACGCCGGGATAGAGCTCCGTCACCGCTGCCGCGAGCACGTGGGCGGCGTCGTGGCGGATCAGAGCGAGGCCGTCGTCGCCGGAGGTTTTGGTGATGATCTCGATCGGCTCGTCGGCGGTCAGCGGAGCGGAGAGATCTCGCAGCTCGCCTTGCTGGCGGTAAGCGAGCGCGGCGCGCGCCAGGCCCGGGCCGATCGCCTCGGCCGCGTCTAGCCCGCTCGCGCCATCTGCGAGCTCTAGAGCGGTGCCGTCTGGAAGAGTTACCTGCACGAGGCTGATGCTACGCGAGCGGCAGGGGGATCACTTACAGCTG
>JBAXGJ010000082.1:0-5686 GCA_037139475.1 Actinomycetes bacterium | reverse complement strand
TCGTCGCTTTCGACAGCGCTCCAGCGGGCGATGAACTCTTCGCTAGTGAGCCGCTGAAGGTCGTCGCGTAGCGATGCTTCCATCCGGCCGGTGGCGCGCGCCGGGACATCCCAGAACAGCACTACTTCGAGCTCCTCGACCGAGACGACCTCAATGTGGTCGAAGCGGTCTGAGGCAGCGAGGAGCCCGGGAGCGAGGCCTGTGCGCGTGACGATCACGTCGTAGTCGCGGAAGGCGCTCATTGAGCCGTCGCCTGTTCGCTCATCGCTACTGCCGCCGCCTCGAGCTGGTCGTCGCCATGGAAGAGCTGATCGGCCGCGCCGTCTGTGCCAGGCACCCAAACGGCCGGCACGTCGCGCACGCCGCGCTCTAGCGCTAGCGCCGTGGCTGCTTCGAGTCCGTCACGGACTGTCCGCAGCTGGCAGCCCTTCAGCAGCGCCGCCGGGTGCATCTCGCAGGCCGAACCGGCGATCACGATGTTGTCGTCGTCATCGAGCGCGCGGCCACCGGCGTAGGCCTGGCGGAATGCCGCCAGCACGAATGGCACAGTGCGGCCGATCTGCTTCGCATAGGTGGCTGCCAGCATCGCTTGCTCGCTGTCGAAGGGGAGAGGAGAGGGCCAGCGCGGAGCTTGCAGTGAGCGCTGCTCGGCGAGCGCGTCAACCAGTGCTCGCTCCTCGGCGGCATCGCTGAGCGCTGGCAGGGCTGAGCCGCGGATCGGAATCCACTCCGCCGCCAACGGCAGCAGCGTCATGATCCGCTCGGCCGAGAGATAAGACTCAGGGCTGGCCAGGTCGAAGTAGAAGGCCGGCTGCTGCTCCATCATCGTCTAGCCGTGAATCAGCCAGCCGTCGGCGGCGCGGGCCGCTTCCAGCACTGCTTCGCTCATCGTCGGGTGGCCGTGGATGAAGCGCGCTACCTCCGGGTAGCCACCTTCGAGCAGTTTCGCGTTTACAAGTTCCTGAATCAGTTCGGTCGCCTTCGCGCCGACGATGTGTGCGCCGAGCAGCTCGCCGTACTTCTTGTCGCCGACAATTTTCACCAGCCCGCCGCGGTCGCCGTAGAGCGTGCCTGCGCCGACGGCGCCGTAGGGAACCTTGCCGACGGTTACGTCGAAGCCTTGCTCCTTCGCCTGCTCTTCGGTCAGGCCGAAGCTGGCGACGTTCGGCATGCAGAAGGTTGCGCGAGGAATGTCGATGTAATCGAGCGGAGCTGGGTTCTCGCCGGCGATCGCTTCGACGGCGATGATCCCTTCTTCGCTGGCCTTGTGTGCCAGCGCTGGGCCGTGGACTAGGTCGCCGATCGCGTAGATCCCTTCGGCGCTTGTGCGCTGGTGGCCATCGACGGCGATCAGGCCGTGCTCGTCGAGATCCAAACCGGCGGCTCCAATACCAAGGCCTTCAACGTCGGCGCCGCGGCCGGCCGCGATTACGAGCCAGTCGGCTTCGCCCTTCTCCTCGCCGTAGCTGTAGCTAGCGGAGTTCTTGCCAGCTTTGATCTCACCGATCAGCGTTGATGTGTGAACCGTGACTCCCTGCTTGCCGAAGCCACGTTCGACTAGCCGCGAGATGTCTTTGTCCTCGGCTGGCAGTACTCGGTCCAGCGCTTCGAAAAGTTCGACTTCGACACCCAAGCGGGCGTAGGCGCTAGCGATCTCGCAGCCCGATGGCCCCGACCCGACGACAGCTAGCTTCGCTGGCAGCGTCTCAAACGCCCAGGCCTGCGCTGTGTCGATCACGGTTCCGCCGAAGCTCGCGCCAGGAATCGCGCGGGCGACAGAGCCGGCCGCAAGGATGATCGCCTTCGTGGCTTCCAGCTCGCGGCCGCCGACGCTGACGCTCTTCCCACCGGTCAGCGTTGCCGTTCCAGTGATCAGCTCGACCTTGTTCTTTTTCAGCAGCATCTCGACGCCGCCGACGAGCGTGCCGATCACCTCTTCGCGGCGCGCACTGACGGCGCCAAAGTCAACGGTTGGCTCAGCGACCGTGATTCCAAACTCGCCCGCTTCGCGGATCTCGGAGACGATGTCGGCCGAGCGCAGCACAGCCTTCGCTGGGATGCAGGCGTAGTTAAGGCAGCGGCCGCCGATCTTGTCCTGCTCGACGACGGCGACGCTCATTCCCAGCTGCGCGGCGCGGATCGCTGCGACGTATCCACCCGGTCCTGAACCGATGATGATGCAGTCGAAGCTTTCTTTAGCCATATGGCGAGTGTATGAAAGAGCCGCGCGAGTGGGTGGGCCGAGTCAGTCGCCGCGTAGGGATGGAACCTTGACGCGGCCGAGCACGCGGATAAGTCTCCAGAACAGCCAACCGCCGCCGAGCAAGATCACGACGCAAAGGACCACTGCCAGCACGTTGCCGGCGACCATCAGCGAGAGCCCCGCGATCACCAGCGTCATCGCCAGTAGTGCTTGGAAGCCGAGCAGCGCCCAGTAGCGCAGAGTCCACATTCCCCAGGCCGCGAGCAGCATCACGGCGGCGAACAGCAGCACTCCGACTAGCGACGGCTTCTGGCCCTGGACCTCAACACCTGCGAAGTAGAAGGCGACGTTGGCGACCGCGAGCGCGGCGGCGAGGCCGGCTGAGATCTTGACCGCCAGTGGCTTCTCGCCGGGCGCCAGCGGTTTGAGTTCGGCGCGCGCAATCTCGTCGCGCTCAGCGCCGCTGAGCCGTTGCTTCGGTTCGGCCTTCGCCCCCGGCTCGGTCAGGCTCTGTTTGCGACTGCGTCGTCCCATTGGCTGTCAGTCTGGCAGGCCGGCGCAGCAGCTCGGTCGCAGCCGCTCTACGCTGAAGCGCGATGGACGACCTTCTCGACGCCTTCCAGCAGGCTTGGACCGAGCGCCGCCGCGCTGCCTTCCGTGACGTCTGCGCCGCCGACCTGCACTGGACAGACCCCTCCAGCCCTGAGCCGCTCTACGGCCCGGATGCACTGGCTGACCGCGCCGCGCAGCTCTGGCAGGCCTTCCCCGACGCGACCGTTGAGAGTGCCGGCGAGCGACTCAGCGACGGCCATTTCGTAGCTCTACCTGTGCTCGTCAGCGGTGTCCACCGCGCCGCTCTGGCCGGCATCCCAGCGACGAACAAGATGATCACCGTTCACGCCGTGCTCTACTGCGAGCTTGACCCTCCGCGCGAGAAACTCTGGCGCGTGCGCGTCTTTTTCGATGCCTATGACGCGACCGTCCAGCTCGGTGTGCTGCCGAAGCGCGGCTCGCTCGGCGAACGGGCGATTCTCGCCGTGCGCGGCTTTGGGATCCGCCGCGGCAGCGGCGAAGAGCTCGACGAGAGCCGCTGACGCGGCAACTCCAACGCCGAGCGACTGCAACAAATAGCGCGCTAAAAAGGCACCTTCGGCCGTATTGTCACGCGCTTGCCGCGCCACTTTCTCACCGGTGAAGAGCTTGACCGCGAGCAGTTGCTCGCGTTACTGGCGCGCGCCCATCAGCTGAAGGCCGCGCCTGCCTCGTCTGACGCGTTGGCCGGCAAGAGCGTCGCCTTGATCTTTGAGAAGCCGAGTACGCGGACGCGGCTCTCCTACGAGGTGGGTGTTACAGAGCTAGGCGGCCACGCCGTCGTGCTGCGCCCCGGTGAGATGCAGCTCTCACGCGGAGAGTCGATCGCCGACACGGCCCGCGTCCTCTCCGGCCAGGTTGCTGCCGTCGGCGTGCGCACAGGCCCCGACGCGCTGATCGAAGAGCTCGCCGCCGAAGGCTCGATCCCTGTCTTCAACATGCTGACCGAGCTTCATCACCCTTCGCAAGCGTTGGCTGACCTGATGACGCTGCAAGAGGCATTCCCGGGCAGGCCGCTCGACGAGATCAAGCTCGCCTACGTCGGCGACGGCAACAACGTCGCTCGTTCGCTCGCGCTTCTCGGCACGACGGCTGGCCTTGAAGTCGTCGTCGCCTCGCCGCAGGGTTACGAACTCGAACCTGACTGCGGTGGCGAGCGCAGCAACGATCCGGCTACCGCGGTCGCCGGCGCAGACGCGCTATACACCGACGTCTGGGTCTCGATGGGCGATGAGCAGACGGCCGACGAGCGCCGCGCCGCGCTGGAACCGTTCCGGCTCGACGAGGAGCTGCTCTCTCATGCTGCTGACGACGCAATCGCACTCCACTGCTTGCCGGCCCACCCCGGCGAAGAGATCAGCGCTGAGCTGCTTTACGGCAAGCGTCAACGGATCTGGGATCAGGCAGAAAACCGCCGCCATGCGCAGAAGGCGCTGCTCGAGTGGCTGCTTGCCGATCGTTAGCGCGGCGATGCTGCGATCCTCAGCTCAATGACCGAGCAGCCGACAGTCGAAGGTGAACGCACGCGGATCGACCGCGGCGATCGTCTTGAGGTACGGATCGAAGGGCTTGCCAACGGCGGCAAGGGGATCGCGCGCGTTGCTTTAGGCGAGCGCAGCTACGTCATTTTTGTCCGTGACACGGTTCCTGGCGACCTTGTTCGGATCGAAGTAACGAAGCGCAAGCGCGCCTTCGCCGAGGCGCGGCCGCTCGAAATGCTTGAGCCCGGTCCGGATCGGATCGAGCCGCTCGCTGACCATCCCGGTGCTCCTTGGCAGGTGCTCAGCTACGAGCGCCAGCTAGAGGTCAAGAGCGAGCAGGTTGACGACGCACTGAGGCGGATCGGCAAGCTCGACGGCTTTGAGCTCGAACCGATCATCCCGGCGGTCGAAGAGTGGCGCTACCGCAACAAGCTTGAGTTCTCGTTCGGAGTTGAGGAAGACGGCACGCTCTGCTGCGGCTTCCACGCCCCCGGTTCTTGGTCGAGGATTCTGCCGATGGATGACTGCCTGCTCGCTTCCGAGGCCAGCAACCGAATCCGCGAAGCGGCGCTTGAGGTCTGCCAGGAGATGGGGCTGAAGGCTTATGACCGCCGCACGCACGAAGGGCTGCTGCGCAACCTCGTCGTCCGCGAGGGCCGTCGCACCGGCCAGATTCAGGCCCGCATCGTCACCTCGCCCGGCGACTTCGATCAGCGCCGTTTTGCCGACGCGATGATCGAAGCAGGCGCGATCAGCGTTATCCGCACCGTCGCCCCCAGCAGCGGTGAGACGACCCAGGGCGGCACCGACATTTTGATTGACGGCGTTGGCGCAATCGAGGAGGAATGCTCAGGGCTGCGCTTTTCGCTCGGCAGCGAGGCCTTCTTCCAGACCAACACCGAGATGGCAGAAAAGCTTTACGCGACGGTCGGCGAGTACGCCGACCTAAAGGGCTGGGAGCGCGTCTACGACCTCTGCTGCGGGATCGGTTCGATCGGGCTGACACTGGCGCCGCGGGCCGGCGAAGTGATCGGCGTCGAGATCGTCGAAGAGGCAGTTGAGGACGCGCGCCGTAACGCGCGCACAAACGAGATCACGAATGCCCGCTTCGTCGCAGGCAACGTCCGCGTCGTTCTCAAAGAAGACGTTGACGAGTTAGGCCGCCCCGACCTGATCGTGCTCGACCCACCGCGCTCGGGCCTTTCGGCGAAGGTGATCGCGCGCGTCGCCGAGGCCGGTGCCAAAAAGATCGTTTACGTCTCCTGCAATCCGACGACGCTGGCGCCGAACGCGGCGCAGCTCGTCGAAGCCGGCTACAAGCTGGTCCGGGTCCGTCCCGTTGACATGTTCCCGCAGACGCCACACATCGAGTGCGTCGCGCTCTTTGAGCGGGCATGAGCGCTGAGCGCAG
>JBAXGJ010000081.1:0-5922 GCA_037139475.1 Actinomycetes bacterium | reverse complement strand
TCGCCTTTACTTTCGGGCAAATCGCCTTCGCAGCAACGCTCGTTTGGGTTCTGCTCAAAGGCTGACTTCAGGCCAGATTCGTTGCAAACTCGAGGCTTTTGAATTCAACTGAAGGAGACTCGGTAACAATCCAGTAACCTGTACTCAACACTTGTTATCAGCGCAGGGTCCCCTAGCCCGCGTTCCACCCGACTCAGGAGATCCTCATGGCCAGCATCCACACGACCCTCGCTTACCTCGACGCCGGTAGCGGCTCGATGATCGCTCAAATCCTCGTCGGTGGCTTTGCCGCCGCAGGCGTCGCAATGAAGATGTACTGGAAGCGCATCAAGGGCTTTTTTGGCCGCGGCGACGATGATGCCAGCGCGACCGTGACTACTGCTGCGGCCGACGCACCAGCCGGGCACGACAAGCCGCAGTCCTGAATTGAGCAGCGAACCCGAAGCTGCCCCGGTTTCGGAAGATGTAGCGGCGGCGGCGAGCAGGTGGCCGGCGTGGTGGGTACTTGGCCTGCAGCTCGCGGCGCTCTGGTCCTTGGGGCTTGTGCGCCCGCTCTTCGACGTGCTCAGCAGCGACGCTGCGTTCTTCGTCGCGCGCGGCAATACGCCAGGCGACATCCTGATCTTCGCGATCGGGATCACCTTCATCCCGCCTCTAATCTTCACGCTGATTGAGCTGATCGCACGGGCTATTTCGACTAGCGCAGGGCGCATAGTTCACGTCATTTTCGTCGCGCTGCTGGCTGGTCTGCTGGCACTGCAGTTCATCAAGGGCTCATTTGCTGACGCGCCGGCAGCTTTCGCGATCTCACTCACCATCGGAGCTCTCGTAGCTGTTGCGTTCTGGAAGACGGCTGGAATGCGCACCTTCCTGACGGTCCTGACGCCAGCCTCGTTCCTCTTCCTCGCTCTCTTCATCTTCGTCTCCCCCGTTTCGGGCGTGATCATGCCGAGCTCAGAAGGCTCGAGCGGTAAAGCTGGCGAGGCTGGCAACTCGACGCCTGTCGTGCTCGTGATCTACGACGAGTTCCCTGCGACGATGTTGATGAAGGCAGATACGTCGATCGACGCGAAGCGTTTCCCAGCCTTTGGCAAGCTTGGCCAAACCGCTAACTGGTACAAAAACAACACAACCGTCAGCGACGCCACGTGGTCGGCTGTGCCGGCAATCCTCACCGGGCTTAAACCGCCTGACTTGACGCCGCACAACGTCGTCTACCAGCACAGCATCTACACGATGCTCGCCCCCAGTCACCGCGTCGTTGATGTCGAAGCCGTAACTCACGTCTGCCCGTCTTCGATCTGTGAGCCGCAGCCGGTCGGCAGCTCGTCCGAGCGACTTACGGCGCTCTTCAACGACCTGCAGGTCATCGCTGGCCGAAAGGTGCTGCCCCAGTCGCTTGCCGAGCAGCTGCCGGCAATCGACGCTAACTACACCGACTTCGCGCCGACGACGAGCGTTAACACTGCAGAGCAACGCAAGAAGGTCGCGAGTCCGAACGCCCGCTTCGCTGGAAGTCCACCTATCGCCGATCTACCTGGCGCGGGCTCACACAACGATCAGCTGCGGCTGGTCGCCGAGACGCAGAACGCAATCACCGGCAAGGGCCGCCCGCCGCTTTACGTGATGCACATGCTGCTGCCGCACGTTCCTTGGCGCTTCACACCGGCCGGGGATCAGTACATCTCCGATGGCGGTGACGCGCCTGGGCTGAACAATCAGATTTGGACCAAGGACAGCTATGTGACGGACGTCGCCCTGCAGCGCTCGATGCTGCAGGCCGAATACTCGGACAAGATTCTTGCCAGCATCATCAAGCGGATGAAAGAGGCTGGAATTTGGCAGCGCTCGCTGTTCATCGTCACTGCAGACCACGGCGCCGGTTTCACACCTAACGGCTCACGCCGCCCGGTGACGAGGCAGAACCTCGCCGAGCTCGCGAACACGCCGCTCTTCGTCAAGTACCCCGGCCAGGAAAAGGGCGCGGTGAAGACCGACTTCACGCAGTCGATCGACATTGCGCCAACGATCGCGCAGGTCACAAACACCGGTGACGGGATCAAGTTCGATGGCGTGCCACTCGACAGCCCACACGCCGACAAGACCGTCGCAGTGCGCAACGGCCGGATCGAAGCGAAGGTGAAGGCCGGCTTTACCGAGCTGGTCGCAGAGCGTGACCAGCTCGCCCGCACTTGGTCTGCGATCTTCCCGCCGGGCCGTTCGTCGCTCTACCTGCTCGGCCCCAACCAGAATCTGATCGGCCGCGACGTCGCGTCACTGCCATCCGGCTCGACAAAGGTGACCGCGACGATCGCCGCCCGCGCGCTGCTCAAGCCTCAGCGGCCCGGAAATGGAATCCTGCAGATCTACGTGGCTGGAAATATTGACGGGGCTCCGGCAAAGACACCGCTGGCCGCCGCGGTCAACGGGAAGATCGTCGCCGTCGGCCAGAGCTTCGATTCGCTCAGAGGAATGCGCTTCGCGATAATCGTGCCACCCGAGAGCCTGACCGGCTCGAAAGTTCACGTACAGCTCTTCACTGTCAGCGGCGGCACGACGCTGGCGCAGATTGACAGCGTCGGCGGTTAGCGTTCGCTACCCCTTCCAACCCCGCCCAATGACCCCGAACCAGCAGGGATTGACGCCTCCGTCGTAACCGCTAGGTTCTCGCAATCGGTTCACATGACATTCACCAACCAGGCACTGGCGCCGAGGACGAAGCCAGCAAGGCTTGGCCCGCCTGGTGGATCCTTGGCCTGCAGCTAGCCGCGCTTTGGTCGCTCGGCCTAGTACGGCCCCTCTTTGACGTTCTTGGCAGCGACAACGCGTTCTTCATCGCCCGCGGCAATACACCCAGCGACATCCTGATCTTCGCGATCGGCGTGACCTTCATCCCTCCGTTGGCGCTGACGCTGATTGAGCTGATCGTGAGGGCCGTCTCACCGAAGGCCTCACGCGTCGTCCACCTCGTCTTCGTCGCCCTGCTGACTGCGCTAGTGGCACTTCAGTTCGTGAAGGGCTCATTCGCTGCAAGCACGCCCGCGTTAGCTGTGGCGTTGGCAATAGGACTGCTGGTTGCCGTCGGCTTCTGGAAAACCGCCGGGGTCCGCAGCTTCATGACGGTCCTCACCCCTGCCAGCTTTCTATTCCTCGCCCTCTTCATCTTCGCCTCGCCTGTATCTGACGTAATCGTGCCGAGCGCCGAAGGCTCCAGCAATTCGGGCTCGAGCTACCAGCCCGGTAACGCAACACCTGTCGTCCTGGTCATCTACGACGAGTTCCCGGCCGCGATGTTGATGGACAAGAACACCGACATCAACGCCGCGCGCTTCCCTGCTTTTGCGGGTCTGGGAGAGACATCAACTTGGTACAAGAACAACACGACCGTCAGCGACGGAACGTTTTCTGCCGTGCCGGCGATCCTTACCGGCTTCGTGCCGGTCGACAAGCGCGTCGCCAGCATGAATACGATCGCGCCGAGGCACAGTATTTACACGATGCTGGCGGCCAGCCACCGCGTCGGCAACGTTGAAGCGATCACGCACGTATGCCCGCCTGCGATCTGCGAGCCCGAACCGGCTGGGGACACCAAGACCCGTCTGACCGCGCTATACGACGACCTGACTGTTGTCGCCGAGCGCGCTGTGCTGCCAAAGCAGATGGCAGACAAGCTGCCAGCGGTCAACTCTGGCTACGGCGACTTTGGCCCGGGATCGGCGAGCGCCGCCGACAAGTCCACCCAGATGAAGGTCAACGACCCGAAGGCGCGCTTCTCCGCAAGCCCGCCGATCGCTGAAATAAACGGCGCGACCTTCAACAACGACCGTCTGCGTGTCGCAGCACGGATGCAGCGCTCAATCAACGGCGCCGGAAAGCCGCCGCTCTACGTAATCCACATGCTGATCCCCCACATTCCTTGGCGTTTCACACCTAGCGGCGAGCAGTACGCGCTCGGTGAGGGCTGGGCGCCGGGGATGAAGGACGAGGTCTGGACGGACGGCGCATACCTAACGAACTTGGCGTTGCAGCGAGCAACGCTGCAAGCTGAGTTTGGCGACAAGATCCTCGCCGGCATCATCGCCAAGATGAAGCAGGCCGGAATCTGGGACAGCTCTCTGATGATCGTCACCGCCGACCACGGCGTCAGCTTCCGCCCGGGCGCATCGCGCAGACCGGTGACCGAGGACAACCTTCCGGAGCTTGCCAACACGCCACTGTTCGTTAAGTACCCCGGCCAGACCAAGGGCGTCGTCAACACGCAGCCAACCCGTTCGGTCGACATCGCGCCGACGGTCGCGCAGGTAACGAAGAGCGGTGACGGTTGGAAGTTCGACGGCATCCCACTGAACGCCAAACACACGCTGACGAAGGTCGCCGTCCGCAACGCGCGTATCAAGACGAAGGTGTTCGGCGACTGGGCCGACGTGATTAGGCGCCGCGATCAGCTTGTCCAAGACTGGACGACAACGTTCCCGGGCGGCCAAGAGGGGCTTCTACGGCTAGGACCCAACCAGAATCTGATCGGCCGGCAAATCTCTTCGCTGCCGGCTACGGCGACGAGCGCTAGCGGCGTCATCACCTACCCCAACAACTACTCAAAAATTGACCGCAGCAGCGGCGTGCTGCAGATCTACATGGTTGGCAGCCTCGCTGGGCTCGCCGCGCAGGCGCCGCTTGCAGCATCGGTTGACGGCAAGATTGTGGCTGTCGGCGAGAGCTTCGAAACGCCCACCGGACTTCAGTTCGGCATCATCCTGCCGCCAGCGAGCCTCAGCGGTACTCACGCCCACGTGCAGCTCTTCGCGGTAAGCGGCGGCTCCACGCTCGCCCCACTGGCCAGCGCTGGTCGCTAACCCTCGCGGCCGCAGATAACCTCTGCTCCAATGAGCGAGAGCACCGCAGAGAGCAGCGACGGCGAACCGATCAGCGCGGGGCCGGCGAGCGAACGGATCGGATTCATTGGCCTCGGAATCATGGGTTCGAGGATGGCCGCGAACCTCGCTGCAGCCGGCTACGAGCTGACGGTCTGGAACCGCACTCCGGCGACAGCCGAAGCTTTCGCCGCCGCGCACGGCGCTGACGTCGCAGCGACCCCGGCCGAGTTGGCGGCGGCGAGCGACGTTGTGATCAAGATCGTTGTTGACGGCGGCCAGGTCGAACAGATTCTGTTCGGCGAGCAGGGCGTCGTCGCCGGCGCGCGAGCGGGAATGCTTTGCATCGACATGTCGACGATCTCGCCTGAGATGACGCGCCGCCTCGGCGAGCGGCTCGGCGAGCACGGAATCGCCTTCATTGACGCCCCCGTCACCGGCTCATCCCCTGGCGCCGAGGCGGGCACGCTGACGATCATGGCCGGCGGCACTGAAGTCGACCTTCAGCGCGCCGATCCGATCTTCGACGTACTCGGCGGCAAGACCGTTCACTGCGGCGCGCTGGGCCAAGGGCAGACAATCAAGGTGATCACGAATGCGATCGCCGCCAGCAACGCTGCCGTGCTTGCGCAGGCCTTGATCGTCGCTCGCAGCGCCGGCGTCAACCTCGCCGCCCTGACCGAAGTGATTGACGGTGGCGCTGCTGATTCGCGGATGGCTCAGCTAAAAGCTCAGCCGATGATCGAGCGCCAATACGACACGCTCTTTCGCCTCGATCACATGATCAAAGACGTTGATCTAGCGCTGGAACTGGCGGCCGCGGAGGGAATCCCGTTCGACTACGCAGCCCAAACCCGCGAGCTGATGGCCGAAGCCTCAGCCGAGGGCTTCGGCGAGGTTGACTTCGCCGCGCTTTACGAAGCGCTGCAGGCCCGCGCCGACGCAGCGCAGTGAACGGCGCGGGCGCCAGCGCGCAGGCCGTTATCCTCCCCTCTGTGGAGCGCGAGCAACTAGTTGACGGCCACGGCCGCAGCATTGGCGATGTACGGAT
>JBAXGJ010000080.1:0-5980 GCA_037139475.1 Actinomycetes bacterium | reverse complement strand
TCGCAGCTCGCTCGGCGATGCCGTCGCGGGCACGGCGCTCAACCTCGAGTTGCCGGTTCGCGCTAACGGTCATCTCGGCGGGCACATAGTTCAAGGCCACGTTGATGGGGTCGGCGAAGTCTCCGCCGCCCGTGAAGACGGAATTGCCCTGGTCGTAACCGTTTCGGCTCCGGCCGACCTGATGCGTTACATCG
Source organism: Actinomycetes bacterium (assembly GCA_037139475.1). Taxonomy (GTDB): domain Bacteria; phylum Actinomycetota; class Thermoleophilia; order Solirubrobacterales; family Solirubrobacteraceae; genus F1-60-MAGs163. The sequence goes on along the minus strand of JBAXGJ010000080.1, from coordinate 5,786 downwards.
TCGAGAAGGGCTCGATTGCGATCGACGGCGTCTCCCTGACCGTTGCCCGCGTCGACGACCAAGGTTTCGACGTCTGGTTGATCCCGGAGACGGTCGAGCGCACTAACCTTGCCGGCGCAGAGGCTGGCCGCAGCGTCAACATCGAAGTTGACATCCTCGCCAAGTACGTCGAGAGGCTGGTTGCGAAAACGCAATGACCAATTCCGCTGAGACCGATTACCGCTTCGCAACCGTCGATGAGGCGCTGGCCGAGATTGCCGCCGGCCGGATGGTCGTCGTAATCGACGACGAGGATCGCGAGAACGAGGGCGATCTGGTGATGGCGGCCGAGCACGTGACGCCGGAAGCGATCAACTTCATGGCCAAGCACGCGCGCGGCTGGATCTGCCTCGCACTCACGCCCGAGCGTTGCAGCGAACTTGATCTCGAACTGATGACGGCCAAGAACGAGACGCCGTATGAGACTCCATTTACGGTCACAATCGAGGCCCGCGAAGGCGTGACCACTGGCATCAGTGCCGCCGATCGCGCGCAAACAATTCGCGTAGCAAGCGATCCAAAGAACGGCCCTGAGGCGATTGTCAAGGGTGGCCACGTCAACCCGCTCAAGGCAAAGCCAGGCGGCGTCCTCGAGCGGACCGGCCACACCGAGGCGAGCGTTGACTTGGCGCGGCTCGCGGGCTGCACTCCGTCAGGAGTGATCTGCGAAATCATGAACGACGACGGCTCGATGGCCCGCGTCGATGATCTGAAGACTTACTGCGAACTGCACGGCCTGATGATGCTGACGATCGCCGATCTGATCGCCTACCGGCGCAAGAATGATCAGCTTGTCGAGCGCGTTGTATCGACGACTATGCCGACGGCGTTCGGCGACTTCACCGTTGTCGGCTATCGCTCGCTAGTCGACGACAAGCACCATGTGGCGATGGTCAAAGGAGAGGTTGACGGCAAGAGCGACGTCATCGTCCGCGTCCATTCAGAGTGTTTGACAGGCGACGTCTTCCACTCGCTGCGCTGCGATTGCGGTGAACAATTGGCAGCCGCGCTCGCCGTGATCGAGGAGGAGGGGCAGGGAGTTCTGCTCTACCTCGCACAGGAGGGCAGGGGGATCGGGCTGCTCAACAAACTGAAGGCCTACAAGCTTCAGGAGGAGGGCTACGACACGGTCGACGCAAACCTCAAGCTGGGGCTGCCGGCCGACCTGCGCGACTACGGAATTGGCGCGCAGATCCTTGTCGACCTCGGGCTCAGCTCGATCCGAATTCTGACCAACAACCCGAAGAAGATTCACGGGCTCGAGGGCTACGGCCTTTCGGTTAGCGAGCAGATCCCAATCGAGCCAGCCTCGAACCAGCACAACGCTGAATATCTTGAAACGAAGAGGCGCAGGATGGGCCACACGCTGCACCATCAGGGCCTCAACCTCGACGAGGAGATGATCCACGGGGAACGGGAGCAGGACCGCGCAGCGAAAGAGAGCGGCGGCGATGAGTGACCGCTACGCGATCGTCTGTGCTCAGTTTTACCCGGAGCTAGCGCAGCGGCTGACCGCGAGCGCGCAGGCCAGGCTGGTCGAGGCCGGCTGCGAGCCGGCTGAGTGCTTTGAAGTGCCTGGCGCCTTCGAGCTACCGGCCGCAGCCAAACTTTGTGCGCAGTCGGGTCGCTTCAAGGGAGTCGCCTGCCTCGGCGCAGTGATCCGCGGCGAGACCGACCATTACGACTACGTCTGCGCTGAGACTGCCCGCGGCATTCAAAGCGTCGCGCTTGAAACCGGAGTCCCTTGCTCGTTCGGCGTTCTGACCGTTGAGACGATGGAGCAGGCGCTAGAGCGCTCCGGTGGCGGGGTTCGCGACGGCGGTCGTAACGCCGCTGAGGCACTGCTGGCGCTGGAAGGCGTCCGCGAGCGACTGAGCGACGGCTGAGTTAGCTCGTCCGTACCCCGAGCCCCAGCGCGACTCGGAAAGTGCTGGCTGACCGCTACACTCCGCAGCGCAATGGCCAAGGTATGTCACAGCTGCGGGAAGGGACCGGCGTTCGGCAATAGCCGAAGCCACTCGATGGTCGCAACGCGTCGCCGTTTTAACCCCAATCTTCAGAAGGTGCGGATCGTGGTTAACGGAGCGCCGCGCCGCGAGTACGTCTGCACGCGCTGCCTCAAGGCCGACAAGGTCCAGAAGGCCCTTTAGGCTCTGCGGCGTAGTGCCGCAATCTAATTCCAGCTCCAGTCTGTTGCGCTTCCGCGCAATCCTTGGCGGCGCCCTCGTGGCGCTCGAGGATCGACGCGCTGAAATCAACGATCTGAATGTCTTCCCGGTCGCTGACGGCGACACCGGTGACAACATGGTCTTGACGATTGAGGGCTGCCTAAGCGAACTTGATCGCCTAGCAGAAGAGTCAGGAGAGCGGTCGCTCGATGAGATCGGCCGCGAGGAGATCGTTGATCTTGTGGCGCGCGCCGCGCTGCTGAGCGCGCGCGGCAACAGCGGCGTGATTCTTTCGCAGCTAATCCGAGGCGCCGCCGAGGAACTGATCTCGCGACCTGGCGTATTGGTTGATCCGGTGCTGATCGCCGTCGCGATGCAGCGCGCCGCCGAGCGCGCCTACGCATCGGTTCGCGAACCGGCCGAGGGAACGATTCTGACCGTAATGGCCGACATGGCGACGGCCGTCACAGCAGAACTCGACGGGCTAGAGCCGATGCCTGCAGATGCAACACCGCAGGAGCAAAACGCGCGGATCGCGGATCTGCTCGAGGTTGCGGTTGTGGCTGGTGAGGCGTCGGTCCGCCGCGGCCCTGAGCTGCTGCCTGTTCTCAAAGCAGCCGGCGTCGTCGACTCCGGCGGTTACGGCGTCGTCGTGCTGTTCGCCGGGTGCGTAACTGCGTTGCGCGGCGAGCAAGGCCTTTCGATCGAGAGGCATGCCGCGCCGGCTCGCTCCAGCGAGCCTCAGCACGAGTCCTCAACCTTTCGCTTCTGCACCAACTTTGCGGTCAGCGCAAGTGGTGCAGAGCGGCTTGAGGAGCCTGAGCAGTACATCGCTCTGCTCGAGCAGCTTGGCGATTCGGTTCTCGTTGTCGGCGATCAGGTCACGCTGCGGGTTCACGTCCACACAGATGAACCGGAAGCAGCAACGGCGCTCTTTGAGGCTGCCGGCCAGGTCTCACGGCTCGACGTTGCCGATATGTCGGCGCAGATCGCCGACCGCGATCAACGGCTGACCGGCGAAGCACCAGCGCACGCGCGCTGCGGCACGCTTGCGGTTGTCGCCGGCCAGGGAATCGCGGACCTTTATCGCTCGCTCGGCGCTCACGTGCTCGACGGCGGTGAGACGCTGAACCCGTCGACCTACGAAATCCTCGCCGGCATCCACTCCGTTGCAGCTGATGAGGTGGTGGTACTTCCAAACAGCCGCAACGTTTTCATGGCCGCACAGGCTGCGGCCGAGATGTCGGAGCGGGTCGTCTGGGTTGCGCAGTCAAGCGAGATGCAAGCCGGGCTCGCTGCGCTTGTCGCCGCGCGCCCCGATCTCTCGGCCGCCGAGAACGTCGCCGAGCTCGACAAGATTTTGGAACAGGTCCGTAGTGGCAGCGTGGCGCGGGCGGCGCGCGCCGATGGAGAAGGTCGCTTTGACGAGGGGGAAGCGGTTGGATACGTGGGCGATGAGCTGATCGCTTGGGGCGAGCCGGCCGAGACCTTGAAGGTCGTGATCGAAGCCCTCAGCCCAGGTACTGAGCTGTTGACAGTGATTGCGGGCGCTGGGGCGCCAATAGACGCTGGTGGGGTGGAGCAGTTGGTCTCTGGGGAGATTGAACTTGAGCATCACGAAGGTGGCCAACCGAGCCGCTGGTGGCTGTTGTCCGCTGAGTAGTTGACGATTAGGCGGTGGATTACACGCCTCGCGGACTTGGCGACGGCGCTCCGATTAGCGATGATCAGCTGATCGGTGCCCCGCTGCGCTGGCCTTCGGAGAAGGCGCTCGCTGAGCGCCCGTCGTTTGGCGGTCGCAAGGCAGACGAAGGCGCGGAACAGCTTGGCCTCACAACCGTGGGCGCGCTACTGGAGCACCTCCCGCGCGATCGCCGTGAAGCGCGTACGGTCGCGACCTTGGTCGCCGGCGAGCAGGCAACCGTCGTAGTTGAGGTTCGCTCGATCAGCTCTCGGCCGGTTCGCCGGCGCGGAATGCGGCCGCTCGTCGAAGCGCTCGTCTTCGATGAGACAGGCCCGCTCCAAGTCACATTCTTTAATCAGCCCTGGTTGGTGAAGAAGTACCCGGCCGGAACTCGGCTCGTCTTACACGGAACATACGAGGCGCGTAATCGCTTTCGCGTTAGCTCGCACGCACCGACTGCCGACGAGATCGGCGCCGGAGACGAGGTCGCTCATTACCCGGCCGCGGAGGGGCTCTCGTCAACGCAAATCCTCGCCGTCGTCCGCGAGCACCTCGGAGCGGCACGATTGGCACCCGATCCGCTTCCGGGGAGGCTGCGGGCGCGCCATCGCCTGCCTGATATGCCTTCGGCGCTTCTCGCCGGCCACGCCGGGCAGCTTGAGCCAGCGCGCCAGCGGCTCGCCTTCGACGAGCTGCTCTATGTGCAGCTCGATCTGTTGCGCCGCCGCGCGCGCCGCGCAGAAGAGGTTAAGGCGCCGAAGTTGCCGCAGACAGATGGGGGAGGGGCTTCCAGTCTTGTCGACGATTGGATTGAGCAGCAGTTGCCGTTTGAGCTGACCGGCGACCAGCAGAGAGCTGTCGGCGTGGTCCTCGGCGATATCGCCCGTGGCCACCCAATGCAACGTCTCCTAATGGGAGAGGTCGGCTCCGGTAAGACGGTCGTCGCCCTAGCGGCGATGCTGCGTGCGGTCGAGAACGGCTTTCAGTCGGCGCTGATGGCGCCGACTGAGACGCTCGCCAACCAGCACTTCGCCACATTGCAGGAACTGATGCCTGGCCAAGCAGTTCCAATCGCGCTTCTGACCGGCTCCACTCCGGCCGCGCGGCGGCGCGATCTGCTCGGCAAGCTCGCTTCCGGGCAGCTCTCAATTCTCGTCGGTACGCACGCCCTGATCGAGGATGACGTTCTGTTCGACAGGCTCGCCGTTGTCGTCGTTGATGAGCAACACCGCTTCGGGGTGCGCCAGCGGACGGCGCTCGACGCGAAAGCCGCAGGGCCAGCCGGTACTGCCGCTCCACATGTGCTGCACATGACGGCGACGCCGATTCCACGGACTCTGGCGCTGCTCGGCTATGGCGACCTCGATGTAACCGAGCTGCGCGAGCTGCCGAAAGGGCGTGAGCCGATCGCGACCCATCTGGCCTCAGGCGAGCGCGATCGCGCGCGGGCTTATGAGCGGATTCGCGAGGAGCTGCGAGCCGGCCGCCAGGGTTACGTTGTCTGCCCGCTCGTTGAGGAGTCCGATGCACTAGCGGCGCGCGCGGCGACCGCTGAGTTCGAGCGACTCAGCGTCGAAGAGTTTGAGGACTTCAATGTCGCGCTGATCCACGGGCAGATGCCCTCTGCGCAGAAGGCCGAAGCGATGCGCAGCTTCAAAGCCGGCGAGGTCGACGTACTCGTCGCAACGACCGTGATCGAGGTTGGAGTTGACGTGCCCAACGCGACCGTGATGCTGATCGAGAACGCCGAGCGTTACGGGCTCTCGCAGCTCCACCAGCTGCGCGGGCGAATTGGCCGCGGCGAACACGCATCGGTCTGCATCTGTTTTGGGCCGAAGGAATCAGAGCGGCTGGCAGCCTTCTCGACTTGGAACGATGGCTTCAAGCTGGCTGAA
>JBAXGJ010000079.1:0-6048 GCA_037139475.1 Actinomycetes bacterium | reverse complement strand
ACGCGCCCGCGGTAGGGACGCATCAAGCTCGTCAGGCCGCGCAGCTTGCGCCCACGTCCGCTGGTTCCCTCGAGTCGGCGACGGACGTCCTCGCGGCGCGTGAGCCCCATCTCCTGGCGCTGGCTCTTGCTCATAGCCCCGCGACCTCGGATTCCGTTGGCTTGCGAGTCAGGAAGACCTGATCGGGCAGGCCCTTCTCAACAATCTGGCGGTAGAGGTCGCTCTCGACCAGCAGGTGTTCGTGGTCGCCATGGGCAACGAGGCGTCCGTCTTCGAGCAGCACGATCTCTTCGGCTAGAGCGATCGTCGAAAGCCGATGCGCGATCACAAAGGTTGTACGCCCAGCCATCACTTCTCGCAATGCCGCCTTGATCTGCTGCTCGGTTGAAGCGTCGACGCTGGAGGTTGCGTCGTCGAGGATCAGGATCCGTGGGTCGGCGAGCAGTGCGCGGGCGATCGCAAGCCGTTGGCGCTGGCCACCCGAAAGCGTTAGGCCTCGTTCGCCGACCATTGTCGAGAAACCATCTGGCAGCCGTTCGATGAAATCGGCCGCCTGGGCGCCTCGGGCCGCTTCGAATACCTCTTCGTCGCTCGCTTCAGGCCGCGCGTAGGCGATGTTGTCGCGGACGCTGGCTGAGAACAGGAAGGGATCGTCGTTGACGACCGCGATCTGGCTGCGGAGCGCGGCCGGGTCGACGTCGCGCACATCGACGCCGTCGACGAGGACGCGCCCACCGGTCGTGTCGTAGAGGCGCGGAATCAGCTGAACAAGCGAGCTCTTTCCTGAGCCGGTGCCGCCTACGAGCGCAACGGTCAGGCCGGCCCGGACGTTGAGGTCGATCGCTTCGAGAGCGTTGTTTGAAGCGCCCGGGTAGCGCAGCGTCACGTTCTCAAACTGCACGCGGCCGCCGCCGGCCGGCAGCGGTCCGGCACCCGGCTCGGCGGTGACCTCGGGCTGGCGGTCAAGGATCTGGAAGATGCGGCCGCCGGAGGCAGTTGCGCGCTGCGAGAGGCCGAGCATCATGCCGAAGGTGCGCATCGGCGCGATCAGCATCAGCAGGTAGGTGTAGAAGGCCGAGAACGCACCAATCGAGAGGTTTCCGTTGATCACCTGGCGGCCGCCGAAAAAGAGCACTGCGGCGAGCCCGAGCTGCGGTAGAAAACCAATGAACGGACCATAAAAGGCGGTCAGCCGCGTTGAAACCATCGATTGGTCGAAGACGCGGCCGACTCGGTAATCGAAGCTGAGTCGCTGTCGCGTTTCAGCCGCAAACGCTTTCACGACGCGTACCCCAGCGATGTTCTCCTCAACTTCGGCCGTCAGCTCGGCGATGCGCTGCTGTACCTCCTGCAGCGCCGGTCGCGAGCGGCGGCCGTAGCGGAAGGCAATGAGGATCACGAACGGCACCGGCGCCAGTGAAAGCGCTGCCAGTAGGGGATCGGTCAAGAACATCGCGATCGCCGCGAGGCCAATCGTAAGCAAGGCTTGGATCAGGAAGACGAGTCCGTATCCGAGGAAGAAGCGGACGGCTTGGAGGTCAACAGTGGCGCGCGACATCAGCTGCCCGGTCTGCTGCTGGTCAAAGAACGCAAGCTCAAGCGACTGCAGATGGCCGTAGATCTTCGCCCGAAGGTCGAACTCAACCCCTAGCGAAACTCGGCCGGCGACGAGTCGCCTAACGATCGTCAGGATCGCTCGCAGCACCCCGGCCAGCAGCACTGCCCCGGCTAGTAGCTTGAGGTTGGCTTTGTCGCCGGCGTAGATCTTGTTAATCGCCTGCCCGGTCAGCCAAGGGATCGAAACCGTCATCACCATCGCAAGCAGCGCGAAGGTCAGCGAGGCGAGGACGCTACGACGGTAAGGGCGCAGGAAGCCAAGCAACCTTAAGAAGGTCGTCATGCCCGAGTCGGGCGGTGCGAGCTGTTCTGGGTCTGGATTTGGCATTTGGAATCTTGCGAGTGCAGTTTGCGCTCTCATCAAGGGTACGGCCGTAATACTTGTAACGAGATGACCGAACCGAATTTTGGCCTCTGCAGCAGCTGCGTCTTCCAGCGGACAGTCCCGACAACCCGCGGCACTTCCTATTCGCTCTGTGAGCGCTCGCAGGAGGACCCGCGCTTCCGCCGTTACCCGCGCACGCCTGTGGCGGTCTGTGCTGGCTACCTGCCGCGGGCAGATATCAGCTCAGCACCGAATCGCCCGAACGACGAGTGACCGTGTACTAGCGGCGCAGGGCGTGGGGTCGCGATGTAGGTTTGAGCGATGATCGCGCGGCGACATCGGCTGGGCGGCTCACTGCTGATCTGCACGGCGGCTTTGGCGGTCAACGCCAGCGGCGCGGCCGCATTGAAATTTGGCTCGTGCGCTGAAAGCAGCCAATTTCGCTGCACCACGCTGACCGTGCCGCTCGATCACTCGCGTCGCAGCCCTGGAAGGGTGCGGCTGAAGGTTGCCGCCCAGCGCCATTATCCGCGCGGGGCCGGGCTGCTGATTGGCCTCGCCGGAGGCCCGGGGCAGGGGGCGGTTTCGTTCGCCGACCAGTTCGCGGTGACGCTCGCGCCGATGTTGAAGCGCTATCGCCTGGTTGTGATTGATCAGCGCGGAACGGGAGACTCCGGCGCGCTCTCGTGCCCGCGAGTTCAGAAGCTGACCGAGGCCGACCTATTCGACCCAAGCATGGTGCGCGACTGCGCGCAGCTGATCGGCCCGCGACGGCGCTTCTACTCGACGCTCGATAGCGTCGCCGATCTAGACGCTGTGCGACGAGCCTTTGGCGCGCGCAAGCTTGCGCTGATGGGAGTTAGCTACGGCACCTGGGTTGCGCAGGAGTATGCGCGCAAGTTTCCGACTAAGACCGATTCGCTGATCCTCGACTCGGTCGTCGGGCCAGGCCAACCGAGCGGTTTCTATCTCGACACGCTCGGCGCGATCCCACGCGTGACTGCAGAACAATGCGCTTCAAGTCGCTGCAAGGGGATAACGAAAGACCCTGTCGGTGATCTCGCGGCGGTTGTCGACAAGGTCGCGACAACACCACTGCGCGGCAGCATCTACGACTACCGCGGCCGTCGTTACGACGCGGCCTACTCGGATCAAGCCGACGTCGCCGATTTGATCCAAAGTGGGGACGTCAACGCTGACCTTCAGGCACAGCTGCCGGCGGCGATGGCGGCGGGGCGGCGAAGTGATTACGCACAGATGTTGCGTCTGCTCCCGCTATTAGGCGGCGCGCCGCCAGCGACGCGCGAGCTCAGCGTCGGGCTAAATCTCATCACGAGCTGCCTCGACCTTGATCTGCCGTATCCGCTGTCGAGTTCTACCGCCGCGCGGCCAGCAGCAATCGCTACCGCACTCGCCGCAATCGCGCAGGCGCAGTTCGCCCCGTTTTCTTCCGCCACGGTTGCCCTCTCAAGCGGCGCCAGTGACTGCCAACTATTTCCAACGCAGTTCGACACGGCGCCGGCGGCGGGCCCCTTGCCCAACGTTCCGGCGCTTGTGTTGGCTGGTCAAATGGACTTGCGAACCCCAGCCGAGAACGGAATTGCGACTGTGGCGCTGCTGCCGCAGGCCAGTCTCGTTCAGCTTCGCGGCGCCGGCCACGACCTGCTCGACAGCGACACGACCGGCTGCGTCGCGATCGCACTGAAGCGGTTCGCTGCTCGAACCGCGGTCGGGGCGCCGTGCGCCAACCGTGACAATGCTCTGAAGCCTTCTGGTGTGGCCCCGCGCACGGTCGGCGAAGCTACACCGGTTCCCGGGATTACCGGCGGCGACGGGCGCGCGCTAGCGGTAGCGTTGGCGAGTGTTACGGACGCTGTGCAGGCGGGCTACACGAGGCTCGCGGCCGGCGCTGAGGCGCGCGGCGGCGGGCTACGAGGTGGAAGCTTCGACGCGACTAGCGGACCGATGAGCCGCCTGCGACTGCGCGGATACCGCTACGCCGCCGACCTCGCAGTTGACGGGGAGATTCGCCTATTCTCGTCCGGCCCACGCGGAACGTTGCAGATCAGCGGCGCCGCGAGCGGCTACCTGAAGTTGAGCTCCTGGAACTCAGCCAGCGGTGTCATAAACGGACGCCCATACCAATGGACTGGGTCAAGAGCGCGGACGGCGCGCCGCCCGAGTGGGCGACGCGCGCAAGCGGCGCTATTCCGCTAAGTCTGCGCTCTACTTCTTTTTAGTGGTGCTGCAGATCGTCGCGGTGTCTGAGTTGCAGAGTGCGTAGTCGATGTTCGGCTCCATCACCGACTGCGTGGCGATTGCTGTCGGCACACCGTTCAATGTTGGGTCGGTTGTCGTCACGATGTAATGCGTGCCGTTGGTCCAGCTGAAACCGCCGAGCGCGGCAGCTGCGCCGGCTGCGGTGCCGGTGGCCGTTCCCTCTTTGATGCCGTCAGCGTTGCCGCTCTTATAACCGACCTTCTTTCCGTAACGGGCACCGGTCTTCTTCCCGGCCTGATCTCCTACCGCTGTGCCTGCCTGAGCGCCAGCGGTGTAAATCTCTTGATAGCCGGCGGCTCCGGGCTTGTAGTTGTCGGCCTCGTGGTTGCTGCCGAGGAAGTAGCCACCGATCGCAAGAGCGACAGCGACTACAACTGCGCCAGCCCACCAAAGTCCTGAAGGTTTACCCGCGGAGGTCTGTGCGCCAGGAGCGCCAGGTGAACCGGGGGCTCCCCACGCCGGAAGGTTCGGGTTGCCTGGGCTTTGAGGTGAGTTCGGTGGTCCGCCAGCTTCCATGAGATATGCCTTCCGTCGTAGGGGTGCTTGACGGAGCAAAAACTATCGAGCGATGCGGACGGGGGGTGACGGTCTCGTTAACGTTGGCCGCGAAGCTCGTTCGCCACTGCTGGCAGGTCCGAAGACTGCGGCACAGAGCTTGAGGCAGCGGCTTCACGGGCCACGGAAGCTGCGGATGCAGCGCGATTGCCTGCCAGGGCAACGGTGACCTTTCCGAGTAGAACCCAAGTGCTGGCGCCGAGCTGGCCGTCGGCGGTCAGTTGGTGCTCGACCTGAAAGGCCTTTACCGCGGTGACCGTGGCGCTGTCGTAGATGCCGGTCGCTTTAAGCGTCGCAGCGCCTGCCGATGCGAGCAGCTGCTGAGCGCGAACAACGGGGTCGCCTTTGGCGCCGCGGCGCAGCAACGGCCAGCCCGGATCGGCCGGAGCCCGCGCGGCCGGCAAAGCCTGGCCGAGCGCCTTCCAGATCTTCGAGGAGGTTGTTGACCACTCCCACCAGCTGTATCCGGGTGCCTTGTAGCCAGCCGCTAGGTTGCGGAAGCTCAGGATGTCGTTGACAGAGGGTGATTGGTAGGTCTGCCCAATCGGGTGGATCGGCCGGCCGTAGATTCGATTCTCGCGCCAAGTGTGCTTCATCGTCGTCGCCACCGATTCGCCGATGTCGCGCCAGTAAACCTGAGGCATGTTCACCTCGGCGCCGCCGGGCCCTAGAAAGACCGAGTAGGGCAGTGAGGGGTGGTAGTCGACGTAGGGAAAACTCGTGAAGCCGATCGGGAACTTTGGACCGACCAGTCGGCGCAGCTCCTTCATGTAGGTACGAGCGGAGCTGTAGCGCCCTTCGTAGGTCGATTCGGCGTCAATGATCATGCAGTCGGCGCCCGCGGTCTTTGCCGCGGCAGCGGCGCGGGCCTCACCGGTCGGCTTCGAGCCGTAGACGAACTGCCAGCCACAGACGCGCAAACCGGCGGCATGGAGCGAGGCCACGAGCGGCTTCGTGAACTGCTGCCAAGCGCCAGAGCCGTCGGCCGACTTGATGTAGACCGATGAAACGCCGGCTGCCTTCGCACGGGCAACAATCTTCGCGACGCTCCCTGCTTCAGCGTTCGGCATCTGCCAGATCCACATCGACTGGCCCTTGAAGGCGGGGTTGATCGTCGCGGCGCCGGCGCTAACCGCGCTAAGCGAACTAAGGCAGGCGGCGCCAACAAGCGCTGCCGCGGCTAGGCGGGCAGGGCTGCGAAGGGCGTGGCGAAGCGTCGTCACGGCCCTCAAGGTAGAGCTCTTCTCTAAAGCGCTGATCATCTGCACTAC
>JBAXGJ010000078.1:0-6109 GCA_037139475.1 Actinomycetes bacterium | reverse complement strand
ACCAAGACGAGTCGGACCTGATCGGGCGTGGCGCGCAGCAGAATCGAGCTGAGCATCGCGTTCACGGCGCCCGACTTACCTGCGCCGGTCGTGCCCGCGATCAGCAGGTGAGGCATCCGGGCAAGGTCGGCGGTTACCGGACGGCCTCCTACGTCCTTGCCGAGGAAGACGGTCAGTGGACTGGCGTCGGCCGGCAATTCCTGGAAGACGTCACCGAGCGTGACCTCAAGCCTTGTCCTGTTAGGAACCTCAACGCCGACTGCCTGCTTGCCTGGAATTGGGGCAAGGATGCGGATATCTGTGGCGGCCAGCGCGTAGGCGAGATCGTCCTTCAGAGCACCAATCTTGTTCATCTTGACGCCAGGAGCAAGGCGTAGCTCATAGCGCGTGATGTGCGGCCCGGAGACGGTACCGACGAGAGTCGCGTCGATTCCGTGATGGCGGAGAGCTTCAAGCAGCGCGTCGGAGACGCGGCTTTGATCGGTCGTGTCGGGTGCTGCGTTCTTCTTTGAGCTCAGCTTCAGCAGCTTCGAATCAGGCAACGTGAAGACCGTTGGCTCCCCCGGCTCCTTCGTCTCAGGCTTTGAGGTCGCCTTGACGGGCTTCGCGGCCACTGCCGGCGGCGGCGGTGGCGGTGGCGTGAGCGACTCGGGAAGCTCGGGCTCGTCGGCTTGATATGGCTCTGTCTCGTCGCTGCCAAGGTCAAAAATCTCGACAGGACCGAGCTGCTGAACGGTCGGTTCAAACCCTTCCGGCTCAGGCGGGGCGATCGCGCCCTTCTGATGGCGGCCGTTCGAAAGCGCACTCACGCCGCTTGCGAGCGCGTTGCCGATGTCGGCGAGTCCGCTGCCACCGTGCCGCAACACAGCGGCGATCGACAGCCCGCTGATCAAGAGGACGGCTGCGAGCAGCAGGAAAAGCGAGAAGATGTGGCTGCCGACCGGGCCGACGAGAGTGCCGCTACCGAGATACAGCAGGTCGCCGACGGCGCCGCCGCGATCTCCAAACAAGCTTGGGTCGAGCTGGACTGAGCGCCCGCTACCTGTGCCAAGGCCAAGCGTGCCGGCCGCGAGCGCGAGCGATGCACCGAAGAGAAGGCAGAGGGCACCTAGCCGCAGAGTCTGTGGCAGGTTGACAACCGGCCGCAGAATTAACACCAGCCCAGCGAGCGCGAGGATCGGTGGGATTAGGTAGGCGACCTGGCCGAAGCTCCAACGCAGCGCGGCAACGAACTGCTCGCCGCCAATGCCTGCGTCTCCACCTGAATAGAGCGGAAATGCGATGAAGAGAGCCAGTGCGACCAACCCAAGCCCTGAAAGGTCCCGCTGTCGCTGACTGAGCTGCGGCATCTGGAGCGGCTTGGACGCCTTCTTCTGCGGCCGTTTTCGCGGCTTTACGGCTGCCCGCGCAGGCGCCTTTCGCTTCGGCGAGCTCTTAGGGCGCGGTTTTGCTTTCGTTTTGGCTGTGGCCATCGAAGAATTCCTACGCTGAGCCTGTTCGACGCCGACTGCAATCTCCCTTTAGGAGAGCTAAATCTGACGCCGTACCCTCCATAGGCAATGTCATCGCGAGCCGCACGGGTCCTAATTGTCGAAGACGACGAAGCAATCGCTGAGGTTGTACAGCGGATGTTGCGGATCGATGGCTATAAGACCGAAATTGCGAGCGACGGGGCAGCAGGGCTTGCGCTCGCCGCGAGCTTCGATCCCGACATCGTGATCCTCGACCTCGGGCTGCCTCAGATCGACGGCACGGAAGTAGCCCGTCGTCTACGTGAGGCGGGCGACGTGCCAATCCTCGTGCTGACCGCGCGCGACGCGACCGAAGCAAAGGTCGAGGGCCTCGACGCTGGCGCCGACGATTACCTCGTCAAACCGTTCGAGCGCGAAGAGCTGCTGGCCCGCCTGCGCGCGCTACTGCGGCGCCGACCACCGCGCGGCACGGCCAGCCTGACCTTCGAAGATGTGGTCCTTAATCCAGACAGCTATGAGGTGCTGCGCGGCGAACGGCGAGTCGATCTAACACAGCGCGAGTTCGAGCTGCTCGAATACCTGATGCGCAACCAGCGCGTCGTCATCAGTCGCCAGTTGCTGCTCGAAGATGTGTGGGGCTACGACCCTTTCGCCGACACCAACACGATCGAAGTGTTCGTCTCAAACATCCGCCGCAAGCTCGAAGCCGACGGCGAGCCTCGCCTGCTCCACACCGTGCGCGGAGTCGGATACGTGCTCCGTGTTTGACCGGATCAGCATTCGCTGGCGCTTGGCGCTGGTTTCAGCCGGGCTTACCTTTCTGACGCTTTGCGCCTTCGCCGCGCTCTTCGGCTCGCTGACGACCTCTCGCCTGCGCTCAGATTTCGTGAGCGATACAGCTAACGCAGCAAGCCGCCTGCAGGAGCGGCTGACTGTCGCCCCCACGAGCTCAGCCGGCTTCCGCGTCAGCCCGCCGCTCGAGCTATACGCGGCGCCCAACAACGCGGCAATTCGACTCTTCTGGGCCGACCGCCAGGAGGTGCCGGGCGGATCAACCCCGGGCGCACCAGACCTTGGCCCTCCAACCAATCAAGGAACGAGAGAGAGCGGCGGCTACCTGATCGAGACTCGTTACACGACGCTCACCACCGGCGAAGAGTCGGCTCAGAGCCTCAGCTTCCCTGTCTGGATTGAATATGCACGCCCGCTGGAGGATCTTGAACGAACGATCAACAGGCTGCGTCTGCTGCTCGTCATCGGTGTCGTCGGCGGTTCGCTGCTGGCATTGCTCGGCGGGCTGGCGCTCGCCCGCCGGTCGCTACGACCGATCACCGCGCTGACTGCAACCGCGCAGGAGATCGCCCGCACGCGCGACCCCGACCGCCACGTGCCGGAACCGCCAACCGACGATGAGGTCGCCGAGCTGGCACGCACATTCGATGAGATGTTGTCTTCGCTTGAGGCTTCGCGACAGGAGACTGAGGGCGCGCTGGTTCGCCAGCGCGAGTTTGTCGCCGATGCCTCACACGAGCTGCGGACACCGCTGACCAGCGTGCTCGCCAACCTTGAACTGCTGGCAGACGGACTCGACGGCGACCGAAAGGAAGCCGCAACAGCAGCGCTGCGCAGCTCTCAGCGGATGCGCCGGATCGTCGCTGATCTGCTGCTGTTGGCCCGCAGCGATGACCAGCACCCAGTCACGCGCCAGCGCGTAGACCTCGCCTACGTTGCGAGCGAGGCGACTGGCGAAGCCGGCGCGCTCACCAACGACCACCGACTACTAGTCGACGCCGCGGTGCCGCTGATAGTTGACGGAGACCGCGATGAGTTGCACCGGCTCGTGATCAATCTGGTCGAAAACGCGATTCGCCACACTCCGCCCGGGACGACGGTCACGATCTCAGCAGCTCCCGACGGTGACGGCGCACTACTCACAGTTGCCGACGACGGCCCTGGGATCCCAGCCGAACAGCGAGCGCGAATCTTCGAGCGCTTCGTGCGGCAATCTGGTGATCGCGGTGGTTCGACGGGGTTGGGCCTCGCGATCGTGCGGACGGTCGCAGACGCGCACGGCGGCAGTGTCAGCGTTGAGGACGCCGACCCAGGCTCGCGGTTCGTCGTGAGGCTGCCCCTCGCTCCGATCGAACCGGCCTAGACCTCAACGACGACCGGCAAGACCATCGGCCTGCGCCGCAGACGGTCATAAACCAGCGCTGCGAGATCGTCATGGAGCATCTCTTGCATCACATCGATCTCTGTAACCGATTCTTTCGCTGCTCTCGCGATCGTCGCCTCAACGCCGGCGCGGACATCGTCGAGTAGGTCGTTGGCCTCGTCGGGGAAGGGAACGCCGCGGAAGATCACTTCCGGCTCGGCGACCGAGGCCCCGTCTTCGGCTGAGATCGTCGCTACAACGACGAAGATTCCGTCGGCGCTGAGCATCCGTCGGTCACGCAGCGGGGCCTCGTTGACCTCACCGAGCTCGACTCCATCGACGAAGACCATCCCGGACTGGACCGGCTCGCCGAAGCGGGCCCCCTTGCTCGTGATCTCGAGCGGCAGCCCGTTCTCGCCCTTGAAGATCCGCTCCGGCTCAACGCCGACCGCTTCGGCCAACCGACCGTGCAGCTCGAGCCGCTGAAAATCGCCGTGAAACGGCATCACGTACTTCGGCTTCGTCAGGTTCAGCATCAACTTGATCTCTTCGGCGTAGCCGTGGCCGGAGGCGTGGATCGGCGCGTCGCGCGGCGTCATCACCGTGCAACCGATGTGGTAGAGCCGGTCGATCGTCTCCGAAACGGCGCGCTCGTTGCCGGGGACAGGCGTGGCACTGAAGATCACAGTGTCGCCGCGACGGAGCTGCACTTCGCGGTGCTCGCTGAAGGCCATCCGTCGCAGTGCGCTCAAGGGTTCGCCCTGAGAGCCGGTGCAGATGATCACGATCTCATCGTCAGGAAGGTTCTCGATCGCGCGCGGCTTGACGAGCATCCCTTCGGGAAAGTCTATGTGCCCGAGCGAGCGACCGATGTTTGTGTTCTTGACCATCGAGCGACCGACGAGCGCGACCTTGCGCCCCAGCGCCTCGGCAGCGTCAACGACCTGCTGGACGCGGTGGATGTTTGACGCGAAGCAGGTGACGATGATCCGTCCGTCGCATCCTGCAAACGCTTGCTCGAGGTGCGGCCCGACTCCGGCTTCGCTCTCCGAGTAACCGGGGCGGTCGGCATTGGTCGAGTCGCCGCAGAGCAGCAACAGCCCGTCGGCGCCGAGCTGCGCCAGGCGGCCGAAGTCAGCCGGCCGGCCGTCTACCGGTGTTTGGTCAAACTTGTAGTCGCCGGTGATCAGCATCGTGCCAGCGTCTGTCGTGATCGCGACCGCCATCGCGTCGGGGATCGAGTGCGTCATCTGGATCAGCTCGACCGTGAACGGTCCAAGCCCGATCTCATCGCCGGGGCGGACGTCCTCGATCTCGATCTCCTTGATCTTGTGCTCGTCAAGCTTTGAGCGAGCCATCGCCATTGTCAGCGGCGCGCCAAAGAGCGGCGGCAGCTCCCCTTCGGCGGCCATCTCGCGCAGCATCCACGGCAGCGCGCCGAGGTGGTCTTCGTGGCCGTGCGTGATCACAATTCCTTCGATCTGATCGACGCGGCCCTCGAGGTACGAGAAGTCCGGCAGGACTAGGTCGATGCCGACCATCTCGGCGGTCGGGAACCGAACTCCGCAGTCAACGATCAGTAGCTTGCCGTCGTACTCGATGACGGTCATGTTCTTTCCTATTTCTCCGAGTCCGCCAAGCGGCAGCACTCGCAATGTTTGATCGGCCATCAGCGGCCATCTCCTTCTAGTAATCCAAGATTTGTTAGGGCCGTCGCGACGACGGCTAGTTCTTCGGGGCTGGCCTCCACTAGTGGAAGCCGCAGCGGCCCCGATGGAAGCCCGAGCAGACTGAGCGCTGCCTTGACAGGTATTGGGTTGGTCGTGACTCCGAGTGCCTCATAGACCTCGGTCAAGCTGGCGTCTATCTCGGCGCGCAGCTCCGGCTGCTCGACCATCTGCCGCATCTGCGGCCCAACTATGTGGCTGGCGACAAGGATTCCTCCGAGCCCACCGAGTTCGAGCACTTCGGCCAGCATGTCGTCGTTGCCGGCGTAAAGACCTAGGCCGTCGACCTGCGCAACGTCGTCGGGGTTGGCCTGCTTAACGAACTCGATCCGCTCAAGTTGGGCAAGTTCGGCAAGGAACTCGTTTGGAAGATTGGTCCCCGTGCGGCTTGGGATGTTGTAGAGGATGATCGGCTTATCGGTGGCCTTAACGACCTCTTCGTAATGGGCGACGATGCCACGACGGTTCGGGCGGTTGTAGTACGGCGTAACGGAAAGGATCGCGTCGGCGCCGAGTTCGGTCGAGCGCTCCGTCATCTCTACGGCGTGGCGTGTGTCGTTTGAACCGGCGCCGGCAATGATCGAGCTTCCTTCGGGCCGGTTGGAGACCGCCAGCTCAATTAGACCAAGGTGCTCCTCAATCGAAAGCGTCGCCGCTTCGCCGGTCGTCCCGCAGATAACGAAGCCATCCGAGCCATTGGCTGCGAGATGGTCGAGCAGCTCAACGAAACCGGCCTCGTCAACATTCCCTTGCTG
>JBAXGJ010000077.1:0-6156 GCA_037139475.1 Actinomycetes bacterium | reverse complement strand
ACGTCATTCGCAGTCGCAGCGGTTATCGCTGCGGCACTAGCCGTTTCGGCCTGCGGAAGCAGTGATTCAACCAGTTCGACGAGCACCGCCGCAAGCACCGGCATAACTGCCACCAAGGACGCGGCTATCGCCGCGACGGTTCCGTCGAAATACAGCACTGCTGGGACGCTTTCGGTTGCGACCGACGCCAGCTACGCGCCGATGGAGTACGTCAAAGACGGCAGCAAGGAGATCATCGGCGCAGACGTCGATCTAGCAAACGCCCTCGGCCAGGTAATGGGCCTCAAGACCGACGTTCAGAACGCCGGTTTCGACGCGATCATTCCAGGGCTCGCATCTGGCAAGTACGACATGGGAATGTCGTCGTTCAGCGATAACAAGGAGCGCGAGGCAACGGTTGACTTCGTCACCTACTACGAAGCTGGCACCTCGTTCTTCGGTAAGAAGGGCGGCCCAGCGCCGGCCGACCTTGCAGGTCTTTGCGGGCTGACTGTTGCGGTCGAGAAGGGAACGATTCAGGCTGACGATGCCAAGGCCCAAGATGCCAAATGCCCTGCCGACAAGCTGATAAATCTGCTCGTCTTTCCTGACCAGAACGGCGCCAACAGCGCGATCATCAGTGGCCGCGCCCAAATCAGCATGGCCGACTCACCAGTAGCCGCCTACCAGGTCACGCAGAGCAACGGGCAGCTGGTTCTCGTAGGAACGCCTTACGGCACTGTGCCTTACGGCATCGCGATTCCTAAGAACAGCGGCCTCGCTGATCCAGTCCTAGCAGCGATGAAGAACCTGATCGCCGGCGGTCAGTACACAGCAATTCTCAAGAAGTGGGGCCTCGAAGAGGGCGCAATCACCGATCCGGTGATTAACGGAGCAATCAACTAAGCGGTACATCGGTGGCTGACGCGGACCAAGCGTCCGAGCCGGCGTCAGCGCCGGCAGCACCTGTAGAGATCAAAGCCGTCCCGGTCAGAAGACCGGGACGGTTGATCGCTGGAGTGCTGATAATCATTGTCGCGGCGGCGCTTGTTAAGTCTGTCGCAACGAACGAGCGATTCGGTTGGGGCACTGTTGGGCACTACCTCTTCGCCCCAACCGTGATGGAAGGGCTCGTAAAAACGATCGAGCTGACCTTCCTCTCGATGATCATCGGTATCGCGATCGGTGTGCTGCTGGCCGTAATGCGGCTATCGCCGAACCCGATTGTGGTCGCCGCCAGCGGCTTTTACATCTGGCTCTTCCGCGGTACGCCAGTACTTGTTCAGCTGCTCTTCTGGGCCTTCATCGCGGCCCTCTACCCCGTCATCTCGCTCGGCGTGCCGTTCGGGCCGGCGCTCGTCAACCTCGACGCGAACACCTGGATTACGCCCTTTGTGGCAGTGCTGCTCGGGCTCGGGCTCAATGAAGGCGCCTATATGTCGGAGATCGTCCGCGCCGGCTTGCTCTCAGTTGATGAGGGCCAGGAAGAGGCCGCGAAAGCGCTCGGGATGCGTCGGATGATGACGATGCGGCGTGTGATCCTGCCGCAGGCGATGCGCGTGATCATTCCACCGACCGGCAACGAAACGATCGGCATGCTGAAGACGACCTCGCTCGTCAGCGTGCTTGCCTACACCGAGCTGCTCTACGCAGTTCAGCTGATCTATGCCACCAACTACAAGCAGATCCCGCTCTTGATCGTGGCTTCGATCTGGTACCTCGTGCTGACTACGATCCTCTCGATCGGCCAGTACTTCATCGAACGCCACTACGGCCGTGGCACAGCCCGCGCCGTGCCCCCCACGCTGTTGATGCGGATCTGGCAGAGCTTCAGCACCTGGCGCCACACGAAGGTTGAGATTCCTGAACCTACGAGGCACGGGCTATGAGCGAGTCGATGATCAAGGCCGAGGCGGTACACAAGCGCTTCGGGCGCAACGAAGTCTTGAAGGGAATTACGCTCGACGTGGCCCCGGGTGAAGTGATGTGCCTGCTCGGGCCTTCTGGCTCCGGCAAGTCGACCTTCTTGCGCTGCATTAACCATCTCGAGAAGATCAACTCCGGCCGCATCTGGGTTGACGGCAACCTCGTCGGCTACCGCCAGAAAGGCGACGTGCTGCACGAGATTTCCGAGCGCGACGTGGCGCAGGAGCGAGCGCAGATCGGAATGGTCTTTCAGCGTTTCAACCTCTTCGGGCACATGACTGCAGAGCAGAACATCATTGAGGCGCCTATCCGCGTTTCCGGCATGAAGGCCGACGCCGCCCGCGCCGAAGCGAAGGTATTAATGGACCGCGTTGGGCTCGGCGACCGGCTCGACGCCTATCCGGCGCAGCTTTCCGGCGGCCAGCAGCAGCGAGTGGCGATCGCCCGCGCGCTGGCGATGAAGCCGAAGCTAATGCTTTTTGATGAGCCAACGTCGGCGCTTGACCCGGAGCTGGTCGGCGAGGTGCTTGACGTTATGCGTTCCCTCGCCGGAGACGGTATGACGATGGTCGTTGTCACGCACGAAACCGGCTTTGCGAAGGAGGTCGGCGACACGGTTGTCTTCATGGACGATGGAGTAGTTGTCGAAGCTGGCGATCCGGTCTCAGTCTTCGAGAATCCTCAGCACGCCCGCACGCAGGCCTTCCTCTCGAAGGTGCTCTAAGCGGCGGGCAGCTCGAGCGGAAGTACTAGCTGGCTCTGTTCCGCGGCCGAGGGGAAGCCGGTGACGCCGACGCCGATCAGTCGCACCGGCCGCTGCGGCGCGTACTCACGCAGGAGCGCAACGGCAACCTTGATGATCGTTTCGTAATCGTCGATCGCGGCATTGATCGTCTTTGCCCGCGTGACCGTCGTCCAGTCGTCGAGGCGGACTTTGATGCGGATCGTCCGGCCACGGCGCTGGTTTCGTTGCAGCGCTTCCGACAGCTCGGTTGCCAGTCGCTTCAGGGCAAGCTCGAGTTCGTCGCCGGAGTCGATGTCCTCGTCGAAGGTTGTCTCGCGTGATTCGCTCACTGCCTCGCGATCGGTAACTATCTCGGCCGAGCCCTCGAAAGAAGCGAGCGCGATGAGCCCAGGTCCCAGCCGCGCTCCGAAGCGCGCAGTCAAAGTGCTTTCATCGGCCTGCCGGAGCTGCGAGAGCGTTGTGATCCCAATCTCCCCCAGCCGGTCGCTTGTGCGCGTCCCGATCCCTGGCACTAATCCGACGGGCGCGTCTGCGAAGCGCTGCTGAGCCTCTTCGGCGGTGAGAACGAGAAAGCCATTCGGTTTTTCAGCGTCGGAGGCGACCTTTGCAACCAGTCGGTTCGGGCCGATGCCAATCGACGCACGCATTGATGTCTGCTCGTATATCTCGGCTACAAGCCGGCGCATCGCGGACTTCGGCGAGTGGAGACCCTCTAGGTCGAGGAAGGCCTCATCAATGCCAAGCTGCTCAACGCGGTTGATGTGCTCTCGGATGATCGCCATAACGGCGCGTGACGTCTCGCGGTAGGCGGCGAAGTTTGGTGTGACAACTATCGCCTGAGGGCAGAGACGGATTGCCTGGGCGGCTGACATCGCCGAGCCGATGCCGAACAGGCGGGCCTCGTACGAAGCGGTGGTCACGACGGCGCGCGGGCCGCTGCCGGCAACGATTACCGGCTTACCTTTCAGCTCCGGCCTGGCAAGCAGCTCAACAGAGGCAAAAAAGGCGTCGAGATCCAGATGAGCGATAGGCCCGGCCACCGACTCAGGCTACGCAGGTGTGCCGACGTCACACGCAGTCCGCTAGGCCGACTAGCTATGCGGCGGACGCCGCCTTTAAGCGGCGCGCGCGGCTAGGTATCCGTCGCCAAATTCGTCACGAAGCTTCGCTAGGCCTAGGCGGATCCGGCTCTTCGCTGTACCGAGCGGAACAGAGGCTCGGCTCGCAACCTCTTCGGCGGTCAGCCCGCCCCAGTAGGCCAGAACTACGGCTTCGCGCTGGTTCTCCGGCAAAGTGCGCAGGGCATCGACGACTGTGTCGGTTGCTTCCGCCTGCTCGACACGATGGTCGGGGCGATCCTCGCTCTGGCCGCTCCCAACCGCGACGACGGCTTTGAGGCGGTCACTCGCGCGACCTGCGGCTTGACCCTCGCGCCAGAGATCAAGCGCGCGGCTTCGCGCCATCAAGCGCAGGTAGCTGCCGAGCTCGCCCCTCTTCGCATCAAACGACGCGGGCTTGCGCCAGACCTTGATGAAGGTGTCCTGCACAACATCGTCGGCTTGAGCCTCGTTGCCGAGAATTCTGTACGCGGCGGCAAAGACGCCGCGACGGTGCTGCTCGTAGATCGTCGTGTAAACCGTTGGGTCGCTGATATCCATTTTGTTTGCCTCGGGGTCGGAATCCAGAAACGGAACTATACACACTTTGTGGAAGGTTTGACAGTCCGTTGTGTAATGTTGGTCACAGAGTCCATTAGACTGGCCTTATGACCAATCCGGACCGTCTTTCTGGCCTTGACTCGGCCTTTCTCCACCTTGAGCGCGGTGGCGCCCACATGCACGTCGCTTCGATCATGGTCTTCGCCGGATCGGCTCCCCCATACGACGAGTTCATGCGTTTCCTCGAATCAAGGCTCGACCGCGTGCCGCGCTACCGCCAACGCTTGGCGTTTGTGCCGTTCGAGCAAGGGCGCCCGGTCTGGGTCGACGACCCTCACTTCAACCTGCGTTACCACCTGCGCCACTCCGCGTTGCCGAGTCCGGGAGAGGACGCACAGTTGGCAGCGCTCGCAGGGCGACTCTTTGCCGACCGACTCGACCGCGACAAGCCGCTCTGGGAGATGAACCTCGTAGAAGGCCTTTCGGCCGACAGCGACGGTCAGCCGCGCTTCGCGGTGATCGTCAAGACGCACCACGCGCTCGTAGATGGCGTCTCTGGAGTTGACATCACATCGGTGCTCTTCTCCGTCGATCCAAATGAGCAACAGTCCGAGCGATCTTCAGATTGGGTTCCGAGGCCACTCCCGACGACGGCCGATCTCGTCGGCGACGCGCTTACCGAGCGGTTCTCAGATCCGTCCGAGCTCGCGCGCGCCGCGCGGGCTGTGGTCCGCTCTCCGAGGCGCGTGATCACTGAGCTTGGTGGAAAGATCGAACAGACCGGCGCGCTCGCGTGGGCCGGGGTTCGCTCCGCTCCGCAAACGCCGCTCAACCAGCCGATTGGGCCGCACCGTCGCTACGGGTGGGTAAACGCATCACTGGCGACCTTCAAGCACGTCAAGAACGGCCTTGACGGCACAATCAATGACGCAGTACTCACGACCGTCTCGCTCGGCCTCGGCCGGTGGTTGAGGCGCAGAGGGATGGATACTGCGGGCCTAACTCTCACGGCGATGGTTCCGGTCTCAGTCAGAACAGAGGGCGAGTCGGGGCAGCTCGGCAACCGGGTCTCCGCGCTCTGGGCTCCGCTGCCGGTCTATGAAGAGGATCCTGCTGCAGCGTTCAGCTACATCTCAAAGAAGATGGGAGACCTAAAGGATTCCGACCAAGCGGTCGGCGCCGACACGTTAACCGAGCTGGCCGGGTTCGCCCCGCCGACGATCGCCAGCCAGGCCGCCCGCCTGCAGAGTCGCCAGCGGCTCTTCAACCTCGTAGTGACGAATGTGCCCGGGCCGCAAGTGCCGCTCTATCTGCTCGGCCGCCAACTAACGGCTCTCTACCCCGTCGTTCCGTTGACAACGAACACTGCCCTTGGAGTTGCCGCGATGAGCTACTGCGGCCGCTTGAGCTTTGGCCTACTCGCCGATTACGACGCTCTGCCTGACCTAGGAGATGTCGTCACGGACTTCAAGGGCGCGCTCTTTGACCTCGCACGCGCTGCCGAGACGGACCTCCACCGCTGGGATAGCGCCGACCACGAGAGCCTCTTCTCCGCGCACACGCCTGACGGCGAAACGCTGAGCACCGTTTAGCCGCCGTGCGGATCGCTCTAGCGCAGATCAATCCTGTTGTCGGTGACATCTCCGGCAACGAACAGCTGATCGAAAATGCGATCGAAGACGCTCGCGCCGCCGGCGCTGCGTTGGTCTGCCTGCCAGAGCTGGCGCTGACCGGTTACCCGCCCGAGGATCTGCTGCTCAAAGAGCACGTAATCGGCGACGCCGCGGCGGCGCTTGAGCGAATCGCAGCCGGGGCAGCCGGGATCGTCGCGATTGTCGGCTATCCCGA
>JBAXGJ010000076.1:0-6352 GCA_037139475.1 Actinomycetes bacterium | reverse complement strand
GTTGCTGCGCCGCTGAGGTGCCACTGGCGACGACGGCCAGCAGCAGCAGCGGCAGCAGGAACGACGGCAACAAAAACTGTGCGCGGCGCAACTGAACGCGCAGAGCACGCTCGGCCAGCGCCGTGATCACTCGCGCCTGCGTGCCGAGGTGCCGCTCGAGCGCGAAGCTACTCATGAGGAACCCTCTGCCTGGTCCTCTTCTGCGCGGTGACCGGTGACGGCGATGAAGACGTCATCGAGCGTCGGCTCCTCAACTTCGACGGCGTCGACTTCGATCTGCGCTTCATCGAGCGTACGGACGATCGGGGCGATCGCTCTGGCGCCGAGCGCGGTGCGAATCGTTAGCCCGCCGGCGACGCGGTCGCTAACGGTGCCGTGGACTGCCAGCAGCCCGCGCGCACGTTCGCTCTGTGACTCGTCGATCAGCTTGACGTAGAGCCCTGGCTCGCCGACGAGGCGCCCGAGCTCCTGCGGCGTACCTTCGGCGACCAGCTTGCCATGGTCGATGATTCCAACGCGCCCGGCGAGCTGCTCGGCCTCTTCGAGGTACTGGGTTGTCAGGAAGATCGTCGTGCCTTCGTCGTTGAGCTTCCGTAGCTCAGTCCAAAGCGACAAACGGCTGACTGGGTCGAGCCCGGTCGTCGGTTCGTCGAGGAATAGGACGCTCGGCCGATGAACGAGCGCCATCGCTAGGTCAAGGCGGCGGCGCATGCCACCCGAGTAAGTGTTGAGCAGCCGATCGGCAGCCGCCACAAGATCAACCCGCTCGAGCAGCTCGTCGGCGCGCAGCTTCGACTCTCGCCGGCGAATTCCGTGCAGCGCGCCTTGAAGCTGGAGCAATTCGCGCCCCGTCATTAGTGGGTCGAGCGCCGCCTCCTGCAGGGCGACACCGATCGAGCGGCGCACCTCGGAGGCCTGCTTCACGACGTCGAAGCCGGCGACCAGAGCGCGGCCACCGGTAGGCCGGAGCAGCGTCGTCAGAATTCTCACAGTGGTTGACTTGCCCGCGCCATTTGGCCCGAGAAAGCCGTAGATCTCTCCGGAAGCGACGGTGAGGTCGACGCCGTCGACCGCGCGCAGGCCGCCAGGGTAAACCCGCTCTAAACCCTCGACTACGATCGTGGCGGCACCGCGGCTGTCAGGGTCGTAATCGGAGATCACCCCCAGAACCCTAGCCACAGTAATGTTGGGCGATGGAGTGGCCGCGTCCAAACATTGCCGACATCGTTCCTCGACGGTCGAAGATCGATGACGTCAACGCTCCATACCGCTCAGGCTCAATCTACGTTGTCGGCGTCGGCACGCTCTTGGCAGCAATGCTCACCGCTTTCGCGGTTATCAGTAGTGAATCATTCGTAGTGCCGTCGGTCGCACCGACAATCTTCATCATCGTCGCCTTTCCGCTCTCATATCAGGCGCACCCTCGCAACATTCTTTACTCGACTGCGATCGCGATTCTGGCCGGCGTAGCTGCACTCGCACTGTTCAACCTGATCGACGTACCGCCTGATTTAACGAACTTGAGTTGGGCGCGTGCGAGCGCGCTCGTATTGGCCTTCCTGGTCGCCATGTGCGGAATGATCGCGTTCCGCGCACTTCACGCGCCAGCACTCGCGACGGCGATGATCATCGCCGCTGGGCTGCTGAAGGCCCCGGGCGATTGGCTCGCGGCTTTCGCTGGAGTGTTGATTGTGACCGCCGCCGGCGTCGCCGTTAACCGCGCCTCTGGCAAACCCCAAGCCCTCTGGTGGCGGCCGCAACCGCCGGGAGAATAACTAACAGTCGATCGTCCCTCGTCGCTACGGCGAAGGGGCCGGCCGGGAGTCATCCGCAGGGGGCGTGCCGTCTCCCGGGCCCGCTAGCGGGCCGCCGACGGAGGGTCGTCCGCGGACGAGGTGGCGCAGGCGCATCACTCGCTCCTCCAGCAAGTACCAACTTGCTGAAGCGAGAGCGACTGTGCCCGCGAGAATCAAGACCAGCCACCCGAGCCAGCTCCACTGCGGAACGTACGAGCTCGGTAATACGCTGTGCTCGGTTAGCCACCGAATCAGTGGATCTTGGTAGAGGTAGATTCCGTATGAGATCGTGCCCAGCCAGAGGAACGTGCGGTTTCCGAGAATTCGTCTAGTAACGCCGCGCGTCTGATCGCCGACGACCGCTGGGAGCATCACTGCGACCGCGATTGCGAGATAAAGGGCTTGCATGAGAAGCCAGTGCGTCCCGTCAATTGGACGGAACAGAGGCGTCGGGATCGTCTCAGCAGCCACGATGAAGAGCGCTAGTCCCGCGGCCCAAGCAATCGCTGGGTGCTGATTGAGCGGCCGCAGTAGCCGCGGCAGCCCACGCTGATGCTCCTGCCACCAGATCGTGCCCACGGCGAGCCCCATCCCGACGGCAAAGATGTCGGCGTATGAGAGCAGCGAACTGACCGCCAAGCCGTTCACGGGATGCGGGCCGGTGCCACTGAACGTCGCGTCGGCGCCAAAGTGCGCGACTAGCGCGGCTTTATAGAGCCATGCCACCGCAAAGACCGAGCCGATCGTCAGCAATTGCCACCTCAACCATCCAGTCGCCGTTCGGGACCGGATCAGCTGCAGCAGAACCGCGAAAATCGGCAGGAAGATGTAGAAACTCATCTCTACATCGAGTGACCAGGCCTGCCCAATGCCATTGAAACCGAGTCCGTATGTGTAGATGTGCGCAAAGCCGTAATAACTGAGCGCTCCCTTCCAGGTCCAAAGGATCTGCTCGTGAAAGACGAGCGCCGTCAAAGTCAGCGCAACCCAGTAGGCGGGAACGATTCGGAGCAAGCGACGCCAGGCGTATGCGCCGACCGAGGGGAACGGTGCGTTCCTGTATCGAGCGAGCGCCATCGGCCGGTAAAGCAGGAACCCCGAAATCAGAAAGAAAAGTGTTACCCCAACGTCGAGCTGCGACGTGAAACCCCTAATACTCGAGTCGAAGAGAACCCCAGAGGGGACAGTCGTGTGGTAGAGCAAAAGGCTCAGGGCGGCGATAGCTCGCAACGAGTTGAAGAGCGGAAACCGAACCGCGTACGCGCTTCCATCGGCCACCACTGAGGCGCCTGAACCTGCTCCGCCCGGCCCGACGACCCCGTCGCCTCGCGGGAGAGGCTGCTCAGCTGTCCCCATGGCTCATTTCCCTTTCACCCTCTGCGCGCCGCCGCTGTGCCAGTCGATGCGAGCGAGATTACAGAGTTTTGCACCCATCAGCACCGCGAGAAGCGCGTGGCTTACAAGGGAACCAGCGAACCGTCGGCCTCGGCTCTGTTGACACCTTCCGCGCGGACGTAGCGCGACCGCAGCCAGGCGGCGACCGTCGCCAAGACGCAAGCAAGCGAACCGGCGCAAAGGAAGATTGCGCTGAAATGGCCTCCGTCTGCAAGCGGAGCAGCGCCAGCGCTAGCAACAGCGCCACCGACGAAGACCGACCCGGCGAAGAACGACACAGTCACGGCGCGAGCCTGCGCATTGACCTGGGTTGCCCAAAGCTGCATTGTCGGGTGGAGGAAGCCGAATCCCGCACCGAGCGCGAGCGCTGCCAGGATCGCCGTCGCGACGACGGTATCCGCTGCAGCAACGAGCAGCCCAGCGGCGGCGATCGCAGAGCCGGCAGCAATCATCAGCGGCGAAGCGAATCTCTTAATTGCGCGCGTCACTATTGGCACGCAGCAGACATTCGCGATTCCAAAGCCGGCCGCGGCAGAGCCAGCGACGGCAGCGCCGACACCCTGCTTCTGAAGCGAAGCCGACACGAACGTCAGCGAACCAAGGATGACCGCGCCTTCGATGAACCCGATTACGAGCACTACAACGACCCAGTGCTGTCGCAAAGCATCGGTCGCCAGGCGCAGATATGTGTGCGGCGATCGAACACGGACCGGCTCCGGCAGCCGCATGAGCGCGAACGACAGCACCAGCGCGAGAATCGACGCTGCGAGGAAGGCCGCCCGCCAGCTGAGCAGCTGCGCACAGAGCCCGCCAACGATC
The DNA here is from genome assembly GCA_037139475.1 of Actinomycetes bacterium. Taxonomy (GTDB): domain Bacteria; phylum Actinomycetota; class Thermoleophilia; order Solirubrobacterales; family Solirubrobacteraceae; genus F1-60-MAGs163. Next base: position 2,342 of record JBAXGJ010000076.1, on the reverse strand, counting down.
GTCGCGACGGCGATCCCGGCCGAGGCCGAGGCGATGTTCAGCGTAAGTGCGTGTTGGCGACTTTCAACGTCAACGGTGTCGCCAACATAGGTGACGACGGTCGGCACAACCGCGGCGAACAACAGGCCGCTGAGAGTCCTCGAAGCCATCAGCACCGGGAAGCTCGGCGCGAGCGCCGCGGCTACGCAGCACAGGCCGCCAGCAATTACTGCGAAGCGAATCAGCTTGACGCGGCCGAAGCGGTCCGAAACAGCGCCCCAGAATGGCTGACTGATGCCGTAGGCAACGAAGTAGGCGCTAGCGACTAACGCCGCCGTGCCGAGCGGAATACCGAAGGCGTGGCTGATCGGCACGAGCAGCGGCGGGATCACAAAGCGGTCGAAGCTGGAGACGAAGCTCGCCCCGCGCAGCCGCCACTGAACCGCTTTGCTGTTGGAGTGCACTCAGCAACGCTACTCGTCATCGCGCAGCCTAAGCCGATTCTTTCGGTACGATCATCGCCTCCCGCCGGAGTAGCTCAGCTGGTTAGAGCAGCGGAATCATAATCCGCGTGTCGGGGGTTCGAGTCCCTCCTCCGGCATCCCGACCGACTGCCTTGGCTGCGCGGTCCTAACGGACGCAGGCCTTGCCCTTGCAGCTCTTCAGCTGCAACGCAAGCTTCGCCATTGCAGCCAGCTGCTTGGCGTAAGCCGGCTTCTTCGCAAGGTTGTTCATCTGTGCCGGATCGCGAACCATGTCGTAGAGCTCCTCGTCGCCGGTCTCGAGGTACTTGGCGTACATCCAGTCCTTGGTGCGGACGCCGTAGTAGGGCGTGTCCTCCGGGTTAGGGAAGTTGCCTGGCTTAATGAACAGTTTGCGCGTTGCCTCAAGCGGGATCGCGCTGCGGCCCTTCGCCGGATTCTTCATCACCGCGAAAAGCGACATGCCGTCGGTTGCCCGCAGCGGCTTCGCACCGGTGGCGGCAACGATCGTCGGCGAGAGGTCAACGTTGGCGACAAGCGCGTTGTTGGTCTTGCCCTTCGGGACGCCTGGTCCAGCCATCATCAGCGGCACGTGGATCGACTCTTCATACGGCAGGTACTTGTTGCCGTTGATGTTGTGCTGGCCGAGCAGCCAGCCGTTATCTGAGGTGAAGACGATCAGCGTGTTGCTTAGCTGCCCACTCGCTCTGAGTTGGTCGATCATCTTGCCGACCTCGTCGTCGAGCGCCATCGAGGCACCGGCGCGGCCCTGGTAGTAGTGGGTCAGCTTCTCGATGCACTGCTTAGGGATGCATGCAGCGCCATCTGCGTTTGGCGTCGTTGGCTCCTGCAGAACGAGGCGCTTATCGCTCATGTCCTTCTCTGCAAAGGCCTTCGGTCGGGGCAGCTTGAGATTCTCAACCTTTGGAACGTATTTCGACGGAATCCGTGGGTTGATGCCGATGTCTTGACCGCCGTTGGCCTGCTCTGCGATATCCTCGCGGTGCTGGCTCGGCGGCGTGTAGTACTGGAACCAAGGCTTCTTCGCCTTCGCGCTATCGGCCATGAAATGACGGGCCGTTTCAGCTTCGACCGAAGTCGTGTAGTTCGCGTCTACGGTCGTACCGAAGGTCCAGGGCTTCGGACGAGAAAAGAAGAAGCTCCCGAGGTTGGATACAAGGCCGGGGTAATCGAGTATCAGTTGCTGCCCTACGACTTCGGAGAAGGCGTGGACTCGTTCGATCCAATCCGGGTCGCCGACGTTGACGACTGTGCCGTTGCGGTTGTAGCGAACATTGAATGCGTCGATCGTTGTTTCGTCGATTGACGCCTGCCAGTCGTCCCAGCCTTTGGGGATCTCGGTCTGGCTGAGCTCGCCGTAGCCGTTGAGGTACTTGCCGCTAACGCCGGTGCGGTAGCCGCCGGCCTGCAGCCAAGCGGCCATATTGTTGTCCTTCGTCTTCCAGCCGATGAAGTTGTCAGGGGAGAAAACGCTGGAGACGCCGTGGTTGTGAGCAAGCTGACCGGTGAGGAAGGTCGTGCGTGCCGGGCAGCAGAGCGGGTAGGTGACATAGTTCTTCGTGAACGAAGTGCCGTTCTTCTTGAAGAATGCGGTCGTCTTCGGCATGAACTGGAGGTTGTCGTAGCTCATGTCGTCGGTCATCACGACCAGCACGTTGGGCTTTGCGAACTGGGCTGAGGCCGCTACGGGCAGTGCTGTGGCTGCGACAAGGCCAGCCAACGAAATTATTAGAGCGACGCGACGAATCATTCAAACTCCCTCTCCTCGGCTGGCACCACGCCCGCCTAGAGATGAGTATCCCAGATTGTCCGCAATTCGGCGCCGTTTCGAGTCCATCGATCCTTGGAACCCCTCTGGGC
>JBAXGJ010000075.1:0-6426 GCA_037139475.1 Actinomycetes bacterium | reverse complement strand
GGCTTACGTCGCCGCAGGGGAGCGGGGAGCTCGACCGGTTGACGACCCTCACGCGGGTCGTGCGAACTGCGCTCTGCCCGCCATTGGGTGGGGAGAGGGCGCGGAAAGCCGACCCGGACTGCGCACACTGCGTCCAAGGAGTGTTCGCGCGAAGCGCCTGCCAGATCTTCGCTCCACGGTCGGCGCCGTAGCGGTCGAAGATCCCGGCGCGGTAGTCGACCCACAGTGAAGCGGCTGCGTATGCGGCGCCCTTCGCTGCGCGCTGGAAGTTGTCACCGACGCCGTCGGAGCCGGCCGCGGACCGGACAGAATGGCCCTTGTCGCCGTGCGGAATCTGGCCGGTGGTCCAGTTTATGGGGCCCGTGCCCTTATCCTTATTGAGGTAGTTGTCGTGAGTGATCCGCCCTACCAACGCGGTTGAGCCGTAGGCGCCAGTAATGACCTGCGTCTGAGCGAGGAATGCATCAATCGCTGCGTCCGTGCGCGGGTAACCGAGCGCGCTAGGCAGGGTGCGTATGTCGTTGTGCAGCCCCTGCGGGTTCTTGACGTCGAGCGAGTCTGGGTTCAGATCGATCCAGTTGGAGTGAGAGTAGAAGTCCTCGGTGATGTGGAGCGCCCGGCCGAACGAGATCAGCGCGTTGCACTTCGCCCAGCCGCGAGCGTGAGTCAGGTTGGGGTTCAGGTCGGGGTCGTAGTCAACGTTGCAGTCCTCGCTGAGATCGGACTGAGGGGCGTCCAGTTGGCCGCTGGAGCTGACCAGCTTGCCGGCCTGGTCCACGGCGACGCCGACATACTTCTGAAGCAGCTGCAGGCAATCCCTCAGTCCGGAGGCGCGCTGGTCGAAGGTGCGGGGATACGATCCGAAAGGGCCCTGCGACGTCGGGAACCACGCGTCGGCGTTGTCGCAGTGCGCGCGGTCGCTCGACGAGATGATCGCCTCGGCGAAGCGGTCAGGGGCGCCGACGCCGCCGAAGTAGCCGTCCGTCCCCGCCAGCATCCGCATCGAGCGCTCGAAGTCGAACCACCTCGGCTCTTTGTTCGAGTCGCGGGAGGAGGGCAGGCAGAGGTCGCGCTTCCAATCGCGGCCCGCTGGGACGGGGCGGGCCAGCGCGCTGTTGCAGGCGATGCCGAGGCGAGTTAGCCGTTCGTGCTCGGAGTAACCGAGCACTCCGAAAGGCGCGTCCCACGTCATGAAGGCATTGGCCGTCGCCGGGACCAGCATCAGCGTGATGAGGGTGAGGGCTAGGAGCGGCAAGCGGCGCATAAATTCAACCTACTCGATGCGGTCGGCCAGCGCGCCAGCTCGACCCAAGCCCTCCACCGGACTCGAACCGGTGACCCCTTCCTTACCATGGAAGTGCTCTACCAACTGAGCTAGGAGGGCGCAGGGCGGGAGGATAGCTTGCGCTCGGCACTTTCGGCCTCGTGGACCAGCCGGCCGGATCGCTCAGCGGTTGATCATGATCGCGTATGACTGCGCAGGCGAGCTGCGGGTCAGGGTAACTCGAAGCCCCGGCTTACCGGCCGCTCGGATCGCGCGTAGCGATGTCGCTGAGAGCTTCAGCCCGACCAAAGTAGATGATCCCGCGCCAATCGCGCCCACTTTGAGCAGATACGTTTGCTTAGAGGATTGGCGCAGGCGGAAATTGGTTTGCGCGCAGCCGTTAGGCGACGCGCAGCTGAACCTCAGCGTGAGGCTCGAACCAGCTAACCAAACGCGGCGCGACTGAATCGCTGCGAGCTTCGCCGCGCCGAGCAGCGCGGGAGGCTTGGGCACAGATGCGCGCGGCACAACCGGCGAGACGAGAAACGGCGTCCCAACCAGCGACGCCGCCGCTTGCTGGACGACGCTGAATGCGGGCCGCCGTCTAACAATCGGCGCCGCGGGCAACGGGTCGTCAACATCGAGGATCCCCTCTGCCTCGAACTGAGCAGTTCCCCAGTCGCGCTGCGTCACAAAGATCTTCTCGCCGCCCGCCCCGAGGATTACTGGCATCGCCGCTGCGAGATAGGTGGCCTGCGCTGCCTCACCACCAGTGAACTTGACGTCAGACTGGAACGCGCTGTCAGCTGAGTAGCCAAACTCAGTTACCCAAAGCGGGCCCTTCATCAGGTGAGCGTCGTAGTACTTGCGCCACTGGTCGACGCGCTTCGCCGCGTCGGCAACCGAGGTTCGCAAGTGAATCGTGTTGATGTCAACCTTCGCGGCCACCGACGGGTCGGCCGCGAGCACGGCGTCCGTGAAAAGGCTGTTCGTGATCGTCGCTATGCCGCCGATCGCAACGCGGGCCTGCGGGTTCGCAGCATGAATGCCGTCAGCTGCCGCCGACAGCATCGCCGAATACTGCTGCGCGGTTCCGTAGAAAGCGCCAGCGTTGTCCGGTTCATTGATGATCTCGAAATCGTCGATCAGGCCGGCGTAACGATCAGCGACCTCACCGACGAGCGCTTTGTACCGGCCGAGGTCTGATGTTGGGCAGTGATAGGAATCGGCTCGCGTGACTCCAGCAGGGCAGTCAGCGATGAACCAAGGCGTCGCAAAAAGGTTGACTAGGACTTTCACTCCATAGCGATTCGCGAGTGCCGCGTACTGGTCGCTCTGAGTCCAATTGGTTTGATAGAAGACGCGGCCCCTGTAATCCCCACGGGTGAAGATCGCGCTCAGCGCGAGATCGACGCGGATGTATGAGGCGCCGACCGCCTGAGCCTGAGCGAACATCTCCTCCTGAGCGCCGAAAGGAGTGTTCAGGTAGAGCATCGAGTGCATGCCAATGTTGTTATTGGGCGCTGCTCTGAGCGCCGCGCTGGGTTCGAAGCTGGCCGCGCCCGCAGATGTGGCGATTGCAGGCACGATCGCCGCAGCTATCAGTAGCGCTGCAGTGAGTCTTGAGTGTCGATTACTGATCTGAATTTGAAAACCTCCCTTCGCCCACTTAAGACCAATGCCACCAGCCGCCGTGACGCTGGCGTCAAAGACATCCGCGGCTGGTAATGCAAACACGAGCGATCGCCCGAAGTTTCCCCCCATTGCCCGCGAGCGCCCTTGAATGCTTACCTTCGCAGGCGCACCGATCGGTTCGCTACCGTGTTAAGCAGGTGATGGCAGAGCTTCGCGCAACCCATTCCGTGCGCGCCGCGTTCGTCGCTGCGCTAGCTACAACACTCCTCGGGGCGCTAGCCCCGGGAACTTTCGCTGCGCCACTGACGAAAGAAACTTGGCTCACGGGCGTAACGATCACGGAGTACTACCCAGCGCCCGAAGCTTGGTTCGTAGGCAAACGAGTCGCTACTCCCGGACTGGCGAGGAAGAGCCGCGTGGATTGGCTCTACTCGGCGCGCGGGATGTCGATGGAAGGCGACGGAATCGGCACCGACGGGAAGCGCTACCACATTGATAGCAGCGGCTCGAGCGGCTGGATCACGTCACTCGGCGGCCGTGCCAACTTCGGCGGCGGGCCATTCGCACCGTTCTGGCGAGGCGAGAACTATTGGCGCTCAAAAAGCGGCAGCGTGACTTTCCCGCTCGAAGCTGGCGGCTGGTCCAACGGCACCGGAGTGAAGTACGTGAATCCAACGAACATCAGTTTTGCTAGCGGTCCTTCGCGCGATCTCAGCTACTACCGCAGTCTCGCCGTCGACCCGCGCTTGATCCCGATCGGCAGCCTCGTCTACGTGGCCGCTTACAAGGCGAAGAATAAGGATGGATGGTTCCGCGCCGACGACACCGGCGGCGCGATCATCGGGCGCCACCTCGACGTCTATCGCCCACCGCCAACAAGTACCTCAGGTCAAGCTGGCTACCTCACCGGGCAACGCATCTTCGTTGTACCTAAGAACCGGATCCCCGCCTACACGAAGTCAAAGTCCGCGGCCACGAAGCGCTAATCGCGCTCGCGTCAAGAGCTCTACTTGAGTAATTCCAGCCGCTCGGAGTAACCGAGCAGATCGGTGACGGTCACAAACTTGTAGCCACGCCGCTTCAGCGAAGTGACGATCTGTGGCATCGCTGCGAGCGTCTGCAAGCGAGGACCGCCGCCATCGTGCGAGAGAATAATCCCGCCGCCATAGGTCTGACCAAGGACGCTCCTCACAATCGAGGAGGTTCCCGGCGTGCGCCAATCGTTCGGATCGGCGGTCCAGAGAATCGAAGTCATCCCGAGAGCGGCCGAGCGGCTGACCAGATCGTTGCCGGTCGATCCATAAGGCGGCCGGAACACACAAGGCGTGAATCCGGTCGCCTTGTGGATCGCCGCATTTGTGCTGCGCATCTGCGAGCTAGCACCAGGGCCACCGCCGCCAAGGTTGGCGTGGTTCCATGAGTGGTCGCCGATCATGCTGCCGTTGCGAAGAATCTCGCGTGCCAGCGAGGCCCGCGCCGCAACCTGCTGACCGACCATGAAGAAGGTCGCCGGCACTCCCAGCCGCGCAAGTTCGTCGATGAATCGGCTGGTGTAGATCGAAGGGCCATCATCGTAGGTCAGCGCAATTCGCTTGCCCGAAGGTCCGCGGCTGACCTGAGCTGAACCGTGACGACTACAGCCGACTACCTTGACCTGCCAGATCCGTGCGTCGTAAGTGCTCACGCGCGGCAAACGATGCGAGCAAGGCAACAGCGGTGATGTAGCTGCCGCCGGAGCCGCGGTCGGCCCAGTGGCACAACCAGCCGCGTTTGCCGCCACGTAAAACTTTGCTGCGCCGGTGCGTAAATTCGCCGCCGCGGGCTCGAAGCTGATCCGCAGCTGATTCGAGTGGGGCCGAGTTACGGTGCCTTTCACTAGTTTCCCAGCTGAGCGAATCTGCCAACGATTCTTTGCCTCTGAGAGACAGATCGAGCGCGGACTGAGCGAAGCTTGCGTCACTACCGCGCATAACTGCCCTCCGTCAGCGTATGCGAGCGCCTGCGGCGTGATCGCGTCACGACCGAAAAACGTGATTTGCAGCTCCCGGTCGCGCTGACCGAATGAAACCCCAGCGAGGTCTAGCGGACCGCCCTCAGCGGCAACCGTATGTTCGCCGCCTCCCTTAAGCTCGGACGCACTCGCGGGCGCAACCGCACAAAGCGCCAGCAGCAGGCCAGCGACAACGAGCCGCGCGCGCACTTAACCGGCCTTCACGCTCACGAGGTCAACGTCGAAGACCAGCGCTGCGTTTGCCGGAATCGCCGGCGGTGAGCCGGCGGCACCGTAAGCCAAATCGGCTGGGATGATCAGCCGCCTACGGCCGCCGACCCTCATCCCCTCGACGCCCTGGTCCCAGCCGGCAATAACGCCGCCGCTACCAAGGTTGAAAGTAAACGGCTTGCCAGCCTTCCAAGAGCTGTCGAACTCCTTCCCGTTGGCGAAGAGCACGCCGACGTACTGGACGGTGACGCTGTCACCGCTCTTAGCCTCGGCGCCGGTTCCGACGATCAGGTCCTGGACGATTAGAACCTTCGGTGCTGCGCCGCTCTGGCGAGCGACCACGGGCTTGACTTTAAGGTCGCCTTCGCCGGGGCCGGGCGTGACCTTGACGGCTTTGATCGCTGGCGTCGTAGCGTCGCTGATCGTTGGCGGGTTGGCCTGTTCGACCGAAGCCTGCTCGGCGGCCTTATCGACGCCGCTCTGGCTTGAACCGCAGGCAACCAGCAACGGCAAAGATGCGCAGAGCAGAAGTGTGAGGGGAAGGCGAGTTTTGATCATCACTGGTTGATAGCAGTTGAGTCCGCCGTTAGTCGCAATAGGGGCGGCGAAAGTTGGCCAAAAGCAACGATCAGCCGAAGACCACACTGAGCGTTATCTGAGTTATCCGACCACGCTCTGAGATTGAGAAGTCGGTCACGACGAAGCTTTTTTTCCACTTGCCCAGATAACAGTGGCGATGGCCCAGCTCGGTGACGCAGGTCTCGCCGACAAGACTTGCGGCTAGCTGCTTCTCGCTCGAGCCGACGCCAACTCCGGCGCCCGAGCGTTCCTTCTTGCTGGTCGTCGTCACGTTGAAGACGGTGGCGCTCTTTGCAGTGCCACGAAAGGTCACTGTGAGCAAACCAAATTTCATCTCACGCGTCTTCCCGACGATCGGATGGGCAGTGATCTTGTTACTCGTAGGTTTTCCCGCAGCGGCGAGGACTTGGCTGGCGATCATGCCTATCTTTACCCCTCCTACCGACTGCTGGGGCACGAACCTCTTAGCCACTTCCGGGGCAGCGACCGCGGGTAGCGCCATCGTCAGAGCGACTGTGAGTGCTAGAAGTACCGCCCTGCTTCCTGCGCGCATCTGCCAATCATTACCACGGCGGCGCATCTATGCGCCAGTTAACCGTCGGAGGTGCGCCCGGTGATCCCGTCATCGGTGCTGGGCGTTAGACTGCCTGAGCCCGCAGCGCGAGCGGTTGGGCCGCCGCCGCGGCCGCGCAGAACGAAAGCGAAAGCAACGGCCAGCAGCGCGCCG
>JBAXGJ010000074.1:0-6432 GCA_037139475.1 Actinomycetes bacterium | reverse complement strand
CCGGCTAGCCACTTGGGGCGGCGGCGCTGTCGCTGCCTATGACGGCGCGGTCGCGCGGGCGTGGGCCGCTCGGCGCTGGCAACTGATCAACCGGGGCGAAGCGCGCCGCCTTCGATTCAGCGAGGTCGCCGCGGGCGATTGAGCGCAGGAAGGCGTAACAGACGAGCACGTGGATCTTCGACTGTGTTGCCGCGTAGACCCATTGAGCGATTGAGGCGGCGATCCGCGGGTAGTAATTGGCGATCTCGACATCAACGTGAAGCGTGCTCATCTCGGGCTTAGTGCCAGGCCTGCGAGCAACGTCGATTTCGAGGTATCCATCGCCGTCAATTCCCGGCGCGGCTACCAGCACGCCCCGCTCGATCTTCCATCGCACAATGCCGCGAAGATCATCCATCTCGTATTCGGGTTTGCGGAAGGCGAGCAGCACGAACGGTCTGCGAATGAAGACGACGAAGCGCTCCTCGTCGGTGTACTGAATTCGGATTAGCCCGAGCGTGCAGCGCGTCAGGAAGCGCCAGTAGGTGCGCGCGAGGCGCTCAAGATTCACCGGCGTCCAGATCGCCTCAAGCGTCTGCGAGTCGATCTGCAGGTCGGCCGACTGCACCGATCGAACGGCGCCGTTTTGATCGCTGTGAGTTGAGTCTTGAAGCGCGCCAATTTCGACCGTGCCAACCTTGCTCGGGCGGCTGATCAGTTTTGTTCCGAGCGCCACGAGAGCCAGCGCCAGCAGAACCAAGCCAGCGATCACAGCCAGCGTCTCAACAATTATTAGGAAATTGTTCATCCGGTTTAGCTGGCGCTCTCCAGCATCGCCCGCTGGGCGGCTTGGTCGAAGTCCATCGGACTGTCGTTGATCCCGGCTGGCGGCGGCGTGCGCACGATCATCTCTTCTTTGAGCCCGTCGATCAGCGGCCGCGCCAGCGCCGGTTCGACGCTGGTGACGAAACGAACCCAGTAGGAGGAGAGCCGCGGCGAGAGCACAGGCACAGGGATGATTAGCGGCTCACGTCGGCCTTCGAGCCGCGCGAAGCGATCCATCATCTGGCGGTAGCTGACAATCTCGGCGCCGCCCAGCTCAACATCGTCCGGAGGGGAGGGGAAGTCGGCCAGTACCCCCAGCGCGCTGGTGACGTCATCGGCGGCGATCGGCTGAGTGCGCGTATCGATCCACTTCGGGCCGACCATCAGCGGCAGGCGGTGAACGAGTTGGCTGAGCATCGTGAACGAAGCGCTGTCGGCGCCGATCACCATCGCGGCGCGGGCGTGGACCGGTTCGGGAACGCCGGTCGCGAGGATCTCGGCAACCTCAGCGCGGCTCGAAAGGTGCGCTGAGCCACCACCGGAAGGAGGCAGCCCGCCTAGGTAGACGATCCGCCGCACGCCGGCACTCTCCGCCGCCCTAGCGAAGTTCTCTGCGCCGATCCGGTCGTTTAGCTCAAAGTCGCCCGGCGAGCGGCCCATCGAATGGATCAGGTAGTAGGCGACATCTACGCCTTCGAGTGCGGCGCCGAGCCCCGCGCCGCTGAGCACGTCACCCTCGACGACCTCAATGTCGCCAAGCGATGCCTGAGCCGGGTTGCGCACCAGCGCCTTGACCGTGTGGCCGTTTTCGAGCAGCTTTGGCAGTAGCGCGCCGCCGACCGCGCCGGTCGCGCCGGTCAGCAAGATTGACTGTGTTTTGTGAGTGTCCATGTGACAGGTACGTGCAGGATTCAGTTCAAGGATGACCTATCTAGGCGGACGCTCCGTATTCAAGAGCTGTGGGGGACGCCGGGGAGCTTCCGCTGCGAACTAATACGATGAATGATCTAGCCATTAAAGACGTTGCCGAGCAGAGCGGCATTGCTTCGGGAACACTACGCATGTGGGAGCAGCGCTACGGCTTTCCCAAGCCTCAGCGCAGCTCCAATGGTTACCGCAGTTACAGCGCTGAAGATGTTGAGGCGCTACGCCGCGTCCAGGCCTACCGTCACCGCGGACTCTCGATCGCTTCGGCGATCGAACGCGCGATCGAAGACGGCAGTCTCTCTGATCGCCCTTCGCTCTATGCGGCCGTCGCCTCCTCCGGCCGTGACGTGCGGCCGCAGATTCTGCGCAAGTCAACGCTGATGGCGCTGAGCCGCGCGATCGAGCACGAGACACTGGCCAGCGCGGCGGCGCCGGTGCTGGTTGGCGCCTTTCAGCACGAATCGTTCTACCGCGCCGTTGAGCCGCGTTATCGCCAACTCGCCAAACAGGCCGATGCCGCGATCGTCTTCGCTGACTTTGAGGCCGAGCGCTCGCCGAAGGGTGGGCCGGTTGAGATTCCGCTAGCTCCTGAGGACGCGCTCGGCAACGAATGGGCGGTCGTCGTCGATGCACCCGGCTATTGCGCATGCTTGCTGGCCTGGGAGCAGCATGGGGTCACCGAGCCTGGCGATGACGGTGATCTCGACCGCCGCTTCGAGGCAATCTGGACGCTCGACCCGTTGGCAACGCGCCGCGCAGCGCAAGCTGCCGCGCGGCTTGTTTCGCGCACCGATCCGACGCTCGGCGCTGAGCTCGATCAACTTCTGCTTGAGCGCCCGATAGCAGTTAATGATGCGGCGCCCGCGCTGACGGCGCTAACTAACCGCGTTGTCGCCTACCTCGAAGTCGCTTAGGGCTGCAGCGAGAGCAGTTCGATCGGGCTGCCGGCGGCGAGCGATCCTTCGCCGCGCGGGATTACCGCTAGCGCGTCGGCCAGCGCCACCGAGCTGAGGATGTGCGAACCCTGCGGGCCGGTAGCGAATACCTCGCCGCCGTCAAGACGGACGCGCACGCACTCGTCGCGATCGGGATGGCGGGCGATCGCTTCTCCCAGCGTGGCGCTGCTCGTCGCTTGCGGCGAGCGGCCTTGGATAGCGCGCAGCGCTGGAGCTGCGAAGAGTAGGAAGGTGACGATCGCTGAAACCGGGTTGCCAGGCAGTCCGAAGACGAGCTTTGCCTCGCTACTGCCGAACCATGTTGGTCGCCCGGGGCGCAGCGCCACGCGCCAGAAGCGCTCTTCGACGCCAAGCTCGATGAAGGCACCTTTGACGTGGTCGTGCGGCCCAACTGAGACGCCGCCGGAGCAGACGACGAGGTCGGCTTGGCCCAGCGCCTCGGCGAAGCGGCTCATTGTCGCTGCCGGGTCGTCGCCGACGTGGCTGGCGAGCACTATCTCTGCGCCGGCCGCTCGGACCAGCGCTTGCAGCGTCGTCAAGTTGGAGTCATGTAGCTCTCCCGGAGCTAGCTCTGCGCCCGCTTCGCGCAGTTCGTCGCCGGTGGCGATCACCGCCACGCGGGCGCGGCGCACGCACTGCAGCTCGGCGCGGCCAGCGGCGACGGCGATTCCCAGCTCGGCTGGCCCAAGCTCGCGGCCAGGGGCGAGGACCGCGTCGCCGGCGCGCAGGTCTTCGCCAGCGAGGCGAACGTTGCGCCCGGCGCTTAGCTGCTCCAGCAAGGTCACGTTCGAGCCTGCGTCCTCGACGACCTCGATCGGCGCGACCGCGTCGGCGCCCTCAGGCATCACCGCGCCGGTTGAAATCCGTACCGCTTCGCCGTCTCCGACAGTCACATCGCAGGGGTGCCCGGCGCGCGATTCGCCGATCACGCGCAGCGTGCGGCCAGCCTCGCCGGAGCGTGCCGCAAAGCCATCCATCGCGCTGTTGGCGCGGCTCGGCACGTCGCCGCTCGCGATCACCTGCTCGGCGAGCACCAAGCCCAGCGCGTCGTCGACGGCCGTGGTCTCGGCAGGAAGCAGGGGGCTGAAGCCGGCGATCAGCGCTTGAGCCTGGGCGATGTTGAGCGGCTCGTCGGCCACGCTCCCCCTAGCTCGCTGCGGGAATCGCGCCGGGCAGCTGGGCGGCGCTCAGCTTCGACAACTTTGTGCCGCTGCGCAGCACGCCAACGGCGCCGCGCCCGGTGTTCACGAAGCCAAGCCGCCTTGCGACCTCGATCGTCAGGTCGTAGCTGATGCCGGCACCGTAGGGACCGCGGTCGATCACGGGAATGGTGATCGATTTGCCGTGGAAGCTGAAGTCCAGCAGCGTGCCGCAGGGGAGCGTCTTGTGGGCAACGCCGAGTGTCGTCTTGCGCAGCTTCACGCCGCAGGCCGACGTTGTTCCGGCTTGGTCATACCAAGTGGCCTGGGTCTTGTTGTGGACCGTGATCACGGTCGTCGGTGTCGCAGCCAGGTCGCTCTTACGGACTCCTGCCGGTACAGCGCGGGCGAGAAAGCGGCCGCTCTTCGGCGCGCGCCACGAAAGCTTGAAGCTGCCGTCACGGGCAGCCGGTCCGCGGGCAACCGTGAGCCAGGAGCCTGATTGGCCTTGGAGCTGGATCTCGGCGCTGCGGCCTGATCCGCTGCCGGCGAGCATCCCCGTCAGCGATACCGGGCTACCGAGTGTCGAAGGCGCGGCGCTCAGCAGCGACTCTCCGGCTTCGATTCCGCCTGGGCCTTCTGCCAGCGCAGGCGCAGCGAAGCCCGCGAGCAGCAAGGCTGCGGCCGGTACGGAAAGTAGATGTCGGTACGTAAAGCGGATCTTGTTCTTGTCTCGTTGGTGGCCTACGAGGTGAGCTGACGGGCTCGGGCCAAACGAGCGGCCCTACAGACATCCTTTGTCCGATTCGCCCCAGCGAGCCAAGGCTCGCAGTGGTTCCCCCGTCCGCCTCACGCAGGGCGCGAAGCGGTTCGGCATTACGCCCTAAAGGGTACAGCAAGCAGCAGTAGGAAGGGGAGCGGCTGTAGTGGCGGGCTCTGCTAGCCGGGGAGCAGCCGCAGCGCGGCGCGCGTCAGCTCGGTCAGCAGTCCGGCGGGGTCGGCGTTGCCGAAGCTTTTGCCGTGGTTTGGCGTGGCGTAGCCGGCGCGAGGGACTGAGCTATGGCGCTTTGGTTCTACTGCCGGCAGATCGACGACCGGCTTCAGCTTCGGCGCCTGCTTGGCCTGCGAACCACCGTTTGCGGCGGAAGCCTTGGCCTCAGTTTTGGCGCTCGCCTGTGACATTCTCGCTGCCTCACGGCGCACGCTTGGGCGCTGGCGACGGCTGCGTGGAAGGTTCGTCAGGACGTCCTTTTCGGTCGTCGGATCCTGTGGCTCTGAAGGCTGCATTGGCTCATTCTGCCACGCCGGAAACAAAGATGCGGGATTTAGCGTGTAAATCTTCGCCACGATTACTCCGACGGCGGTACTCTGGAGGCTCTGCACAGTCGTTCGATCGCTCGCCGGGGGGAGTCTCAGCGTTGATCTTCTACTGTCACTGGGGCCCCGGCGCTGCCGGGTGTAGATGATCCTTCGAGTACGAAACGGATGCCATGACCGTCACTGAGTTTCAGGAACTGGACGAAATCAAGACGCTTGTCGCCCGCGGCGCGCAGACCGGAGTGCTCTCGCACGCCGACATCGCCAGCGCCACCGCCGAGCTCGACCTTGATGATTCAGATCGCGAAGAGCTGAAGACCTGGATCGAAAGCCAGGAGATCGAACTAATCGACGACGATCCGTCGGCGCCAACCACTCAAGTTGAGCGCGCCCCGGACAAGCGTGGCCGCCGCCGCGCCAAGGCCGCGATCGACCTGCGCCCGGACATGACGACCGATTCGCTGCAGCTCTTCCTCAAGGACATCGGCAAGGTCCGCCTGCTGACCGCCCAAGAAGAGGTTGACCTGGCGAAGAAGATCGAACGTGGCGACCTTGACGCCAAGCACAAGATGGTTGAGTCGAACCTGCGCCTCGTCGTTTCGATCGCGAAGAACTACCGCAACCAAGGCTTGCCGTTCCTCGACCTGATCCAAGAGGGCACGCTCGGTCTCGTCCGCGCCGCCGAGAAGTTCGACTACCGCAAGGGCTTCAAGTTTTCGACCTACGCAACTTGGTGGATCCGTCAGGCGATCGCCCGCGCGCTGGCCGACAAGGCGCGCACAATCCGCATCCCCGTTCACGTCGTTGAGAAGCTCAACAAGATCGGCCGCGCCGAGCGCAAGCTGGTAACCGAGCTGGGCCGCGAACCAACGCCGGAAGAGATCGCCGCAGTGACCGGCATTGATCCCGAAGAGGTTGACCAGATCAAGCGTTCAGCCCAGGCGCCTGTTTCGCTCGAGAAGCCGGTCGGTGACGAAGAAGAATCCGAGTTCGGCCAGTTCATCGCCGACGAGCGGGCCGAGTCTCCTTACGAGCGCGCCGCAGAGGTCCTGACGAAGGAGGCGCTGCGCGAAGCGCTGGAGAATCTTTCCTACCGCGAGCGCCGCGTGCTTGAGCTCCGTTACGGACTTGGCGGAGAGCATCCACGCACGCTTGACGAAGTTGGCCGCACCTTCAACGTCACGCGCGAGCGGATCCGCCAGATCGAAAACCAGTCGCTGAAGAAGCTGCAGTCGCTCGCCGAAGCACAGAAGCTCCGCGACGTAGCCTGAGCGCGCAAGCCAAACGCC
>JBAXGJ010000073.1:0-6487 GCA_037139475.1 Actinomycetes bacterium | reverse complement strand
AGCGCTGAGGCGACTGCGAAGGTGATCACGCCGAGCGTCACCATGCGCCGCTTGCCGAAGGTGTCGCCTAGTCGCCCGCCGAGCGCGAAAGTGGCCGCGAGCGCAAGCAGGTAACCGTTTACAACCCACTGCATCCCGGTTTCGCTGAGGTGGAGCCCCTGCTGGATCTCGGGGATCGCAATCGAGACGATCGTCATGTCGATGAAGGTCATCCCAACGGCGAAGATCATCGCCGCTAGCACCAAAGGCCCAGCACTCTTTGTAGTCATAACGCCGACACTACACCCCGATTAGGAGCACGCCCCGCCTCGCGTAGCGTTTACGGGCGTTTGCTACAGGCTGCCGGGGACTTCGTCTTCTTTAGGAACGCTGCCAGAAGCGTTGGCGAGGAGCTCATAATGCCGTCGTCGCAGCGCTCGACCATCTTCGCCCAGCTGACTGCTGTGTCTGGGTCGGGCCCGTCGAACCAGTTCTGCCAGGCGTAACCGGCGGCGTGCGCCTTGGCGATGTACTCCGCGCTCGATACTTCGATCCGCCCAAGGCCTGGGTAGTCGTATGTAATCGGCGGCTGCAGTGCCACTACGCCAGTGCCCGGCGAGTTGCCGAAGAGCAGGAAGGTGGCCATCCCGTCAACGCCGGGCGCAACCGGAACCTGCGGTGCGAGCTTGTGGAACTCATCCACGGCTGGCTGCTTAAAGGAGACGACGATGATGTCCTTGCGCTTGACGTTCTTAAGCGCCGCGGCCAGAACTCGCGCGTTGGTCAAGTACTCGTCAATTGCTTCCTTAGTTGTGCGGCCCTTGATTTCGAGGTTAATCGGCGTCTTCGGGAAGGCCTTGAGAACTTCAGTCAGTGAGGCGATGCGGAAATCGGAAGCCGTGTAACCCTTCGGCGGCTTCTTCTTACCGGTTGCAATTCCACGGAATAAGTAAGCGGAGGCTGGTTTGTCGTGGCTGTAATGGTCAGTGGTTGGTGAGAACCAATAAGCGTTGTCGAGCTTCTGGATCTGCGCGAGCGTGTAGGAGTCAACTTCACCGGTGCCGCTGGTGCGTGAATCAACCGTCGTGTTGTGCTGCATGATGACCTTGTTGTCCTTCGTCACGCCGATATCGAGCTCAAGCATGTTGCCGCCGACCTTCATGCAGCGCTTCAGCGCGTACATCGTGTTGCCGGGTGCCTCATCCTCGCCGCCCTGGTGGCAGATGTTCCACGGGTGCGATTGGCGGAAGATGTTGACGCTGGCGGCCGAAGCGGCGACGCTGGTCAGCGCGAAAGCGGCGATTGTCAGAGCGAGTGTGGGCAGCAGGCGTTTGATCATCGGGCGATCTTACCCCACCGATTGGGCAGCGTGCGTCAGCTGCCGATGATGTTGCCGACCGTCGAGCTGATCCCGCCGCCACTGTCACCGCTGCTGAGGTAGGGCTGGAGCGATTCGGCAAGCGATGCCATCGAGAGGCTCTGCAGCCAAACCTTGCCGGGGCCGGTCAGTTCGGCGAAGAAGAGCCCTTGACCAAAGAACTTGTTCTTGATCCCCTTGATCGTGACGAGCTTGAAGCTGACGCTGTCCTCGAACATTCCAAGGTGGCCGGGGTGGACTCGCAGCTTGTAACCCTCAGCCAGTTCCATCTCTTTAATCTCACCCGAGAGCTCGGCCCACCACTGTCCGTTGCCTTCGATCTTCTGCAAGATCAGTCCGGCGCCGCCGAGCACGCCTGCGCCGAGCTTCTTTTGGAAGCCGGCCGAGACGCTGATCGTCGATTCACCGGCGATGAAGCCGTAGGAGTGCACCATGTGCGCTTTTCCCTCAACCGACTGCATCGGCAGGATCTCTCCGGGGATCTTCGTGCCGAAGGCGATGTGGCCGGTGCCACCTTCGGCGCTGTATTCGCTCATGAAGATGCTTGAGCCACCTACGGCTCGCTTTGCTACGTGCATCGCGCCCTTCAGGCCGCCGCCGGCGCCGCCGATGCCGGTCGCCGCGGTTCTCATCGTGATTGGCGCGTCAAGCCAAGCTGCCTGACCAGCCTCTGAGATAAGCGTTTCGCCGGGCTCAAGGTAAACCTCAAGGCGGGGGAGCGTGGTTCCAATGATTTCTGTGCGCATTCGACGAACTTACCACGCCCATTTGAGTCTGTAAACCACGCCTCTGCAAGCTGATAACCGGGGTTTCACTGGCTGGCTGCCAGAGTTGCAGCGATGCGCATGAAGAAGATCCTCTTCCTGCTGCTGGCTTGCTCTGCGGTCATTTTGCCGCTCGCGACAAGCGCGCAGGGGGCCGACACGCAGCAGCTTCAGCAAACGCTTGACGCCCAAAACGGCGTGCTCGCCGGCGCCCAAGGTTCGCTCGACAAGGTTCAAGCGAAGCTCGATGCCGCTCAGGCCGCTTACGACGCCGAGCAGGCGAAGCTGGATCAGATCCAGGCCGACATCACCGCCGCGCACAAGCGGCTCGTCATTCTTGAACGCAAGCTCGAGCTTGCGAACGCTGCGCTGACCTCGAACCTCGTTGGCCAGTACAAGGGCACGCATCCCGACCTGATCACTGTGCTGATGAACTCGCACGGCTTCGCCGAGCTCGTTGACACCGCCAACTTCCTGCGCGACGTGCAGGATCGCAACGCGCGCATCCTCGCCTTTGCCAAGCAGACGCGGATTGAAGTGATCGCCGAGGCAACGCGGCTTGGCCAGATGCAGGTCGTAGTCGAGAAGCGCACCGCAGCGCTGCAAGCTCAGCGCAACAAGATCGACAAGATTCATATCGAAGTGCTGCGTCGCCGCGACGCGCTGATGGCCAAGCGTGACCGCACCGCCTCGGCGCTGAAGGCGATCCATGATCAGGAAGCTGCCCTGCAGGGTCAGATCAACCAGCGCAACGCGGCTTCGGCTCCCGGCGACATCGTCAGCGGCGGTGGCTTCACCTTCCCAATGTCGCGCAGCGCCGCCGCAGGCCCAGGAAGCTGGAGCCTCGATCAGGGCGTTGACATCACGGCGCCAGGCGGAACCGCGCTGCTCGCCGTCGGTTCCGGGACGATCGTCCTCCACGGCATCGGCGGCTTCGGCCAGTGGGCACCTGTACTTCATCTCGACAGCGGTCGTTACGTCTACTACGGCCACGCTGGCCCAGGCAACGCAGTGCCGATCGGCACGCACGTCGGCGCCGGGCAGGTAATTAGCGAAGTCGGCTCCGGCATCGTCGGCATCTCAACCGGCCCGCACCTTGAGATCGGCTTCTCCGACGCCGCCGGCACGCCCGCCGGTGGCACGGCCGGAATGATGATGTCGCTGCTGCAGGGCTCGTACGGCGGCTAGATAGGACGAACGCTGCCGCGCCGCGGCGTGCGCTCGCGCCGCCGCCGGCTTGCGAGTGCGAAGCGCCGAACCAGCTCTTCGCGCAGATCCTCAGGCTCGACGATCGCGTCGATGATCAGCTCTGAGGCGAGGTGGAGCAGGTCGATGTCGGCGGCGTACTCTTCGCGCAGCTCGGCTGTGACGCGTTCGCGTTCGTCCTCGTCTTCGATTGCCTGAAGCCGGTTCAAATGGACGGCATTGACGGCTGCCTGCGGGCCCATCACGGCGATCGACGCTCCCGGCAGCGCGAGTACGCCGTCTGGCTCAAATGCCGGGCCGGCCATCGCGTAGAGGCCTGCGCCGTAGGCCTTGCGCACGATCACAGAGATCTTCGGAACGGTCGCTTCGCTCAAGGCGGCGATCATCTTCGCGCCATGGCGGATAATTCCCTGGCGCTCGACGGCGGTGCCGATCATGAAGCCGGGAACGTCGGCGAGGAAGAGGATCGGCAGGCCGAATGCGTCGCAGAGCGAGATGTGGCGCGCCGCCTTGTCAGCTGAGTCGACAAACAGCACGCCGCCCTTGACCTTCGGCTGGTTGGCGACGATGCCGATCGGCTCGCCGTTGAGGCGCGCAAAGCCGACTACCAGCTCCTTCGCCCAGCGAGCGTGGATTTCGAAGAAGCTGCCCTCGTCGATCACGCCGTCGATCACAACTTGTATGTCGAACTGCTGGTTCTCATCGGCTGGAATCTGACCGTTCGTGAGCGCGCTCGCGGAGCCAGCAGGCGCAGCGAGCGCCGCGGGGTCATCACAGGAGGTGGGGAGGTAGGAGAGGTGGCGCTGCGCGGCGGCGATCCCTTCGGCGTCATCGGCGACAAGAATGTGGCCGCAGCCGGAGACGCCGGTGTGCATCTTCGCGCCGCCCATCTCTTCCAGCGTCACCTGCTCGCCGATCACCATCTCCGCCATCCGCGGCGAACCAAGGTACATAGAGGCGTTGCCGTCGCGCATGATCACGACGTCGCAGAATGCGGGAATGTAGGCGCCGCCGGCGGCGCTTGGCCCAAACAGCACGCAGACCTGCGGCACCACGCCGGAGAGCTCAACTTGGTTGAAGAAGATCCGCCCGGCGCCGCGGCGGCCGGGGAACATCTTGACTTGGTCGGTGATTCGCGCCCCGGCAGAATCAACCAGATAGACGATTGGGATTTTGCGCTCCAGCGCGCGTTCCTGAATCCGCAGAATCTTCTCGACCGTCTTCGCGCCCCATGAACCGGCCTTAACCGTTGGATCGTTGGCCATCACGGCGACCGGGCGGCCGGCGACGGTGCCGACGCCGGTTACTACGCCGTCAGCGCCAAGGCCGTCCTCCTGCCAGTTGGCGAGCAGCCCTTCCTCGGCGAATGAGCCTTCGTCTAGCAGCAAGGCGACGCGCTCGCGGACCGGCAAGCGGCCCTGCTCGAGCGCCTTATCGCGGTGTCGTTCGGTGCCACCGGCGAGCGATCGCGCAGCGGCTTGTTCGAAAGATTCGGGGTCGCTCATCGGTGCGGAGCGTATCCTGCCAGCGCCAATAGGCAGGAATTCGGCTCGCATGGCCGAACTCCGCCGTATTCTGCCCGCAGTCGCAGTGCCCCCATCAATCGGGAGGACCCAATGAGCTCAGTTCCTGCAGATCCACAGATGGTCGAAGCCACCACAGCTCTCGCGCTCGAAGAGAAGGGCAAGCTCGTCAAGTCGCTGAGCCGACTCGACATGACGCTGTTCACGATCTGCGCCTTCGTCGGCCTTGACACACTCGGTCTCGTTGCATCCAATGGCCCGCAGGGCTTCCTTTGGCTCGTTCTTCTCGCCGCACTCTTCGTAGTGCCGTACGGCCTGCTGATGTCAGAGATCGGCAGCGCCTTCCCTGAAGAGGGCGGCCCTTACGAGTGGGTTAAGCTCGCCTTCGGCCGCTTCCAAGGCTCGCTCGCTGCGGTCCTCTACTGGTTCACGAACCCGCTCTGGGTCGGTGGCTCGCTGGCCTTCATCGCGACCGCTGCCTGGAGCAGCAACATTTCGAACATCGACGCCGGTTCAGCCGAGGACTACATCTTCAAGCTGATTTTCATCTGGTTCTCGATCGGCGTCGCGATCGCGGCGCTGAAGCGGGGCAAGTGGATTCCAAACGTTGGCGCGATCATGCGGATCATCGTGCTCGGTCTGTTCTCGATCACTGTGATCATCTACGGCTTCCAAGAGGGCTTCAAGGGCTCCGTCGTCACCGACATCACGCCGACAATGTCGGTCTTCCTTGCGCTGGTGCCGCTGCTGCTCTTCAACTACGTCGGCTTTGAGCTGCAGAACGGCGCCGCCGAAGAGATGCAGGATCCGCAGAAGGACGTGCCGATGTCGGTTCTGCGAAGCGGTGTTTCAGGAGTGTTGATGTATGCCGTGCCGATCTTCTGCATCCTGCTTGTGTTGCCGCTCGATCAGGTCACCGGAATCGGTGGCTTCCTCGACGCTGTAGGCGTGACTTTCACCGTCTATGGTGGCGCTGCCGACGTCATTTTGAAGTTCGTCGCGCTCGGCTTCATTCTGACGCTGATCACTTCCGGCTCGGTTTGGATGATCGGCAGCGACCGCGTGCTCGCTGTCGCCGCCTACGACGGCGCCTTCGCGCCCTACTTCGGGCGCTTCAACGCCCGCCTTGGAACGCCAGTGCGTGTAAACGTGCTCTCGGGGGTTGTTGCCTCAATCTTCATGATCGCCGCCGTCGCGCTGTTCGATAATGGTGAGGACTCGAAGTTCTACATCGTTCTCACGATCGCAATCTCAACGACCTTGCTCTCGTATCTGTGGGTATTCCCGGCGGCAATTAAGCTGCGTTATAGCCACGGCCACGTAAGGCGCCCGTACCGCGTTGGCGCGAGCGGTAACGGCAAGATGATTGTCGCCGCTGTGATGACAACCTTCTGGGTCGCGCTCGGCAGCTGGGTGGCTGTATTCCCAGGCACGCTCGAGAGCCTGTTCGGCGTTGAGTACGACTTCCTCGGCACTTGGGGAACTAGCCGCGGCACCTACGAGCTACTGACGATCGGCACGCTGGTCGTGATCGCGATCGTCGCGATGATCGGCTACGCGATGGGCGCCGGCGTCAGGCGTGACCAGGTCACGGTGCCGATCGAACCCGGCGCCGATGCTGGCTCCGGTTAGGGCCA
>JBAXGJ010000072.1:0-6502 GCA_037139475.1 Actinomycetes bacterium | reverse complement strand
AACTATGGGCGATCCAGGATTCGAACCTGGGACCTCGTCCTTATCAGAGACGCGCTCTAACCAACTGAGCTAATCGCCCGCAGGTTGGGCAGGATAGCGAGGCTTGGTGGGCTCGTGCGGTCAGGAGAGCCGGCGTGCTGCGATCAGCCCAGCAACGAGATCGGCATCGGCAACGTCTTCGATCGTCAGCTCCGCCTTGTAGCTCGTACCTCGCGGCACAACCTTCACCTCGCGGCCAAACGCTTCGCCGAGCGTCCGCGCGATCTGTTCGCAGGCCGCGATCTGATCGGGGTGGTCCTGCTCTGAGCCAGCTTTCGATCGTTTGCTCCGCTTACCGCCCCCAGCATCGTTCGCTTTGCGAGCGCGATCCTCGAGTACGCGAACCGACCAGCCTCCCTCTTTCGCTGAGCGAGCGAGGCGGCTGCGGTCGGCGTGATCGTCGGCGAGCAGCAACGCCCGACCATGACCTTCCGTAAGTGAGCCGTCTTCAAGCATCGCCAGCACCGAATCCGGCAGGTCAAGGATTCGAAGAAGGTTCGAGATCGCCGAGCGACTGCGCCCAACACGCCGCCCTACCGCCTTCTTCGTCATTCCAAGCTCCTCAACGAGCGCCGCTACAGCTCGCGCCTCTTCGACCGGGTTGAGGTCGGCACGGGCCATATTCTCAACAATGGCGGCCTCTAGCGCCTCTGTGTCGTCGCGCTGCTCGACGATTGCGGGGATCTGCTCGAGCCCAGCAATCTGGGCTGCACGCCAGCGCCGTTCACCTGCGACCAGCTCATAGCTGCCGCCTGCGAGTGGGCGCACCAAGACCGGCTGCAGCACTCCTTGATCGGCGAGCGAGTCGGCGAGCGCAGCCAAAGCCTCCTCGTCGAAACGACGGCGTGGCTGATTCGGGTTCGGGGCGATCAGCTCAACGTTGATCTCGCGCAGCTCAGCCGCGAGCTGCCCGTCCTCTGGGCGAAGTTCGAGGATCGCGGCTAGGCCACGTCCAATTCCAGTATCAGCCACGGGTTGCTACCTCCTGGGCGAGTGCGAAATAGGCCTCTGCCCCCGCACAGTGCGGATCGTGATGGATTACAGGGCGCCCATAACTGGGTGCCTCGCTGACGCGCACATTGCGCGGAATAACGGTTTCAAAGACAAGGTCAGGGAAGTGCTCACGAACCTCGCGTTCGACGTCGCGTGAAAGACGCGTGCGCCCGTCGTGCATCGTCAGCAGCATCCCAGCGACAACGAGGCGCGGGTTGAGCTCGCGCTGCACGAGGCTCAGCGTGTCGAGCAGGCCGGCTAGCCCCTCGAGTGCGAAGTACTCAGTCTGTACCGGCACGATCACTCGGTCGGCCGCTACAAGAGCGTTGATTGTCAGCGGGCCAAGCGACGGAGGGCAGTCAATGATCAGGTAGCTCGCCTGCTCGCGCAGCGGCTCGAGCGCATCGCGCAGCCGAGTCTCGGAGCCAGTTTCGCGCGGCAGTTCGACGTTTGCGGCCGCCAAATCCGGGTGTGAGGCGAGCAAGCGCAGGTTCTTGACTTCAGTCGGCAGCAGTGCATCGACCGCAGAAACGCGGCCCGCGAGCACGTCGTAGAGGTTCGGCGTTGACAGCTTTGGTGACCCGAGGCCCACTGTCGCGTTGGCCTGGGCGTCTGCATCGACTAAAATTGTCGAAAATCCAGCCTCAGCGACACATGCGGCGACGTTTACGGCCGTAGTCGTCTTGCCGACGCCGCCCTTCTGGTTCGCGATTGCGTAGATAGTTCCCATCTAAGCCCAAGTTACTGGGCCTATCGGTCGGTAAAGCGTGGGCTCTCTGGCAGATTAGTTCGCCCCCGAACTAGCCCTGCTCAGCGCTATTTTGCGATTAGTGGCCGCTTCTTCGCGATCCCCGGGCGGCGCGGGTAGCGATCGGGCGTTGCGGCGAGCTTCTCGCTGACGATCAGCTGGCGGCGATCGGCTCCGCGGACGAGATCATCATCGACCGCGACGGCCAACGGGGGGCTCATCTCTAGCTCTGCCGCTGCGAAGGCAGCGTCGCTCAGCTCCTCGCCGCTGAGACTCCCCTTCCAAGCGACCAGCGAACCGCCGACGCGCAGCAGCGGCGCTGCGTACTCCAGCAGGATTGAGCTTGAGGCCAGCGCGCGCGACGTCACGACATCCTGCTCTCGTGCTTCAAGCGCCCACAATTCAGCCCTTTCGGCAACAACGACAACATTCTCGAGCGTCATCGCATCTGCCGTCTCGCGCAGGAAGTCGGCTTTGCGTGCGGCGCTCTCAACCAGCGTCAGCTGCGCTTCCGGGAGAGCGATCGCCAAGACGAGCCCAGGAAAGCCACCACCGGAGCCGAGGTCGGCAATCGTCGCAGCACTGCGAAGCTGCGGCAGCTCGAGGCCGGCCAGCGAATCGGCGATGTGCAGCTCGACCGCTGCGTCAGGGTCCCGCACGTTCGTTAGTGAGCTTGGGCCTGTGATGACGAACTTCAGCAGTGCGTTGAGCTTCTCAGCGCTGCGCGGCGGCAGCTCAAAGCGATCGGTCAGTTCGCGGCAGCGCTCAGCAACGGTCACGGGACTGAAGCTAGCGCCAAAAGCGTTTCACGTGGAACGCTTATCCCCGCAGGGCTACGGAATTACTGGCGTAATCACGAGGTATCGACGCGGTTCGTCGCCCTCGCTGTGCGTGTCAACGTCTTCGCGGTCGCGCAGGTGCTGGTGCACGATCCGGCGCTCTGCGGCATTCATTGCCGGTAGATCTACTGGGCTCTCATCGCTCAGAGCCTTCTCGGCAGCTTCCTCAGCCTGCTGCTCGAGCTGTTCACGACGGCGCTCGCGGTAACCGGCAGCGTCGATCTCAACACGGATCCGCTCGCCGTCGCCAGCGTCGCGCTGGATGATCCTCGTCGCGAGGTGCTGGACGGCGTCGATTGTTTGGCCGTGCTTGCCGATGAAGAGCCCGAGGTCTTCGCCCTCGAGCGTCCCCGTGACTGCGTCGTCGTTAATTACGACCTCGATCTCGGCGTCCAAGTCGAGCGCGTCAACGATCTGTTCGAGCAGCTCAAGCGTCCGCTCTTGTGCCTCTTCAGGTGTAGCCATTAGCTCCTCTTCCCGGAACGCTTCTTCTTCTTCTTAGCTGCCGGCGGTAGCGCAGTGCTGGAGCTGTCGCCCGAGCCACCGCTGGCGCCGGCGCCAGCAACGGCCACTGTTGTCGGCAGACCATCGGGGTTCCCGCCCAACCAGGGCGGCAACTGGCCGGTGGCTCTCTTTAAGAAATATTGCTGACCGACGGTCCAGAAGTTGGTCGTGATCCAGTAGACCATCAGGCCGGCCGGGAAGCCCTTGATGAAGAAGACAAAGACGAACGGCAGCGCGATCATGATGATCTTCTGGTTGCGATCCGAAGTGACCGACATCAGCAAGCTCGAGAGCAACTGTGAGCCGACGTAGAGGACCAGCAGCAAAATCAGCACCCAGCCGACCGAGGGCGCCGTTAGGTCAGGGATGAAAAGGAACTTCGCCGAGCCCGGATCGACCGCCTGACAGTAGGTTGTGTCGATCCCAGTCGGCGGCTTTGCCGCATTGCCGATTGCAAGAATCGCGCTCTCCGGCCCACAGATGTCGATCTTCAGAGGCTTGCGAAGCATGTAGAAAAGGCTGATGAAGACTGGAATCTGCGCTACAAGAGGAAGGCAAGAGCCAAACGGATTGACCTTGTTCTCCTGGTAGAACTTCATCATCTCCTGATTGAGGCGCTGCTTGTCGCCCTTGTACTTGGCCTGCAATGCCTTGATCTGGGGAGAGAGCGTCTGCAGCGCTTGCATCGATCGGAACTGCTTGATCGTCAGTGGCAGCAAGACGATTCTCACGACAACCGTCAGCGCGATGATCGCCATGCCCCAGCCGATACCGATCGTGTCGTGGAAGAACAACATGATCGCCTGGAAGACGGCGATTAGCGGCGAGAGGATCGTCTCGAAGATGTCTTGTATTCCAGCTGTGATGAAAGGCATCAGTAATTAATGAGCGGCGTGGGAGTCAGGGGTCGAGGCGTGGCGGTGTTGGAAAAGGTTCTGGTCGCTGACGGGATCAAATCCGCCATGACTGAATGGGTTACAGCGCAGCAAGCGCCATCCCCCGAGTACCAGGCCGCGAAGTATGCCGTACTCGGCGATCGACTGCGCGGCGTATGCCGAGCAGGTCGGCTCGTACTTGCAGCGGCGAGGGATCGCAGGCGAGATAAACCGCTGGTAGGCGACTATCGGCAGGCTCGCTACGCGGCGGAGCGCCTGGGCCATCAGTCGCCCTGCTTGGTTGACTGGGCGATCAACTCGTCCAACTCACGCTTGACGCCCTCGAGCCCGTCGCGCTCGCAGAGCTCGCCGGCATCACTGCGCGCCACTACAACCACGTCGGCTGCTGGATCGAAGCGGTCGACCAGTTCGTCGACCGCGCTTCGCAGCAGCCGCTTGACCTTGTTGCGCTCAACTGCGCCGCCGACCTTGCGCGAGACACTCAGTCCCAGTCGAGGCCCGTCCTGGAGCCGTGCCGAGTCGGCGCGGGGGAAGAGGTGCAAGACGAAGTAGCGCCCACCGAACGACCGGCCTTGACGATAGACGCGCTCGAAGTCGGCGCTGCGGGAAAGCCTCCGCGGGCGCCGACGGGGTGCACGCGCCGCGGAATCCACGCTCAGACGGTGAGCCGCTTGCGACCCTTGTCGCGGCGGCGCTTAAGCAGTGCTCGGCCGGCACGCGTGCTCATCCGCCCACGAAATCCGTGGGAGCGTGCGCGCTTACGTTTCTTTGGCTGGTAGGTCCGCTTCATCTCGCGAGGGAGCATAGCCGTCCGCGATCAAAAGCTGCGTGGTGGACAAGCCTTTGTCGCCAAATGCGAACTTCCCTCCATCACCGGGCTGGCGCTTGCGCAACCCTCTGCTAGCTTGCCCCAACGACCCGCGTGAGCTACTCAGAGTGCCCTCGCGGGTGACCGATAGACAGCACAAACAGTGACCAATGCGACCGCAGAACATACCTGGCAGCAAATCTCCGATGAGCTCAAATCGGCCGTTGGCGCAAGCCTTTTTGACGTCTGGCTAGCACCGCTCAAGCTCGCCAGGCTCGACGGCAACCAGCTAATCCTCGAGGCGCCAGCAGCCTCGCGCGCGTGGGTAAGCGACCGCTTCGGGCAGATCCTCAAAGCCTCAGCGCAGAGCATTATCGGCGCCGACGCCGAAGTCCATGTGAGCGCCGCGGGCGAAAGCGCCCACCCCGGCGCACCGGCAACGGAGAACCGCCAGCAGGCCGAAGCCGGCGATCAGATTAACCCCAAGTACTGCTTCGAACAGTTCGTGATCGGTAGCGGCAATCGCTTCGCCCACGGCGCCGCGCTGGCGGTCGCCGAAAATCCCGGCACCGCTTACAACCCACTCTTCATCTGCGGCCCCCCTGGAGTAGGCAAGACGCACCTGCTGCATTCGATCGCCGACTATGCGACACGGCACGGTAACGGCGTCCGAGTCCACCTGACCGGCGCCGAGTCGTTTGCCAACGAGTTCATCGCTGCCTTGCGCGGCGGCGATATCAACTCCTTTAAAGCTCGCCACCGCGAGGCCGACCTAGTACTCGTAGACGACGTTCAGTTCCTGATGGCTAAGGCGAAGACAGAGGAAGAGTTCTTCCACACCTTCAACGCTTTGAAAGAGAGTGGCGCGCAGATAGTGCTGACCTGCGATCGGCCGCCGCGAGACCTAGACAAGCTCGAGGAACGGCTGCGCGACCGCTTTGATTCCGGCCTAGTGGCCGACATCAGCGCCCCAGACTTAGCTACGCGCGTAGCTGTGCTCCGAGCTCGCGCTCAGCTCGACCAAATAGTTATCGATGAGCACGGAGTGCTTGAACTGATCGCAACTCGCGTCGAGCGCAACCTAAGGGCTCTGGAAGGAGCGCTAATCAGAGTCGTTGCATACGCCTCGCTCAGCGGGAGAGCGGTTACTGAGGCGCTAGCCGAAGAGGTCCTCGAAGGTCTCTTCCCCCAGAAAAGAGCAGAATCGAAGCCGGTAAAGCTTTCAGTTGAAGAGATTCGCGGCCTAGTTGGTCAGCACTTCGACGTAAGTGTTGCTGAACTTTGCTCTCCGAGCCGCGTTGCCGGCGTACTGTGGCCACGCCAGGTAGCTATGTACCTTGCGCGTGAGCACAGCGGCGAGAGCTTGACCAATATCGCCGCTGCCTTCGGCGGTAGAAACCACACAACAGCACTTAACGCCTGTAAAAAAGTAGAGCAACAGATCGCCGGCGATGCTGAGCTGCGAGCCGAGTTGCGACTGCTGAGCGAGCGCTTGTTCAAAACTGCTGAAGAAACTAGAAGCGACCGAGCTAGATGACAGACTCAGTCGGTTGTACACAACGAGGCAAAACTAACTTTGCCGCAAGCAGCAGGGTTATTTCCATCTACCTAGATATACACACCCCCTACTACAACTAGCCCTTTAATAAGGACAGACCTTGAAGATTTCATCATC
>JBAXGJ010000071.1:0-6503 GCA_037139475.1 Actinomycetes bacterium | reverse complement strand
GCTGTGAATGGGCGCAGCTGATCTGCAAGCACAGGCGTTGTCGCCTTGGCGAAGGCCTGCAGCGACTTGAGCGAGGCTGCGGTGCCGATCGCCGTCGGCTCCAACTTGTTGAGTGCCGGCCCCATCTGGCTCGTAAGCTGATCACTCGCGACAACAGCCTGGTTGGTCGCATCGAGCGCACCCGGGAGCAGCGCCAGCGTCGCGCGCAAGTTGCTCTGCTGGTCTGCAAAGACCTTGAAGACATCGTTCGAAGAGCGGACCCAGCGAGCTAGCTGAGTATCGCGCGCGCCGAGCTCCTGCGCGACGAGGCTGAAGTTATGGATGCCACGCTTGATGTATGCCTGGCGGCGGCCCATCTGCTCGCCGATCTGAGCCAAGTAGACGGCCGCCGGGTCAAAGCGCTTGAGCGTCGCTGAGAGCTCCTTTGAGTTGCCGTTGAGGCCTTGGCCGCCGCCGTTGATAAGCAGCTGCAGGTAGGCGCGCGTGTCGGCATCCAGCCCAGCGAGAATCTCATCTGGGTTGACGTTCGGCAGCGTACGCGCGACCGGAAGAGTTCCTCCAGCCGGGATCTCACCGGCGCTCGGCGAGCCCGGATTCATCTCAATCACCATGTCGTTGAGGCCGGTCTTCGGACGCAGCAGCGCCGTTGCGTCCTTGTAGATGTGGGCGTAATTCTTCTGAATCTTCATCTGCACGATCGCCGTGCCGTTCTTCAGCGTGACGCCACCGATTTCACCGATCGTCACTCCAGCGACGATTACCGTCTGCCCTTGGCCTGGAGTGACCGCCTGAGCGGTCGAGAACTGCGCGTTGTAGTCAACGAAGTCGCTGCCGATGATCGGCACCCAAGCTGGCAGGTAGAAGCGCTGGTTGGAGAGGATGTAGCCACCAACCAGCGCCGCGATCAATGCGATCACTCCGATTGCGATGAAGTCGCGTGAGTGTTTGAGGATTGCCGTCTTCATCAGATCAGTCGGCCGGTCCGGTCGGAGTATTGGCAATGTCAGGCAGCGTCTGCTTCGAGCAAAGTTCGTTCGGCTTCGATGGGATTACCTGCCCGCTGGTCCAAGCTGGCTTCGTTCCCTGCGGCGCACCGATGCTGTTGCCGTAGAGCGGCTGTTTAGCGTTTAGATTCCCGCCTGTAATCTGGACCGGGTTAGCGCCACCCCCGGCAGAGAAGTGCACAATCTGCCCGTTGCCGTCGAAGCTCTGCGACTCACCGTTGAAGCCAGCCAGCGAGTCCCAGAATTCCTGCGAGTTGGGCTTGCCGGTACTGAAGGCGCCGTCGGGCACGACGACGTCGCCGGTTGGAATCAGCACGTTGCTGACGCACTGCGAGAAGTTGAGTGTCTGGGTAAGCGTTGGAATCGTCGCCGCGCTCAGCTGAGCGAGACTCTCGGTCGAAGGCTGCAGATTCGCCGCCACGCCACCGAGCTCAGGCTGCGACACCAGCGGCGTGGCCTGTTCCACCCAAGGAGCAAGCGCATCAATCGTCGGCTGCGTCTGTTCAACGCCGGGGATGAAGTCGAGCGAGAACTGCGCCAAGCTCGGCAGCGCGGCGTTGAGCGAACCGAGGCTGAAGTAGGCGTTCTTGACGGTCGGCCCGAGCAGCTTGATCGACTCGCGCACGGCGCTCTGCTCGGAGGCGATTGCGCCCATCGTCGTGTTGAAGTTGTCGACCAGATCACCGAGCTGAGCTTCGCTTCCAACGAGCTTCGTGGACGTCGCCGCTAGGCCACGGATTAGGTTCGGCAGGTCGTCGGGATTGATCCCTTGGAGCGCTTGGTTGACCAGCGCGCTGTTCTTCAGTGCTGGTTCGGAGTAGATCAGCGCGTTATTGAGCGCCTGGGCTGCCGACTTGTCTTGCGTCATCGGTGGCTGCTGAGCATTCTCAGCTGCAGTTGGCATCGCCGTGAGGCCCGAGCCGAGCTCGATCAGCAGCACCTGGAGGTTCTTGCGAGTGTTTAACTGGAGCGAAGTCAGAACTTGGTCGAGCTGAACTGGGATCGCCGTCTGCCCTGCCGGAATCGTCTCACCGTCGGAGATCGTTGGCGCCTGCGGCGTTCCTGGCTTCAGGTCAACGAAGAAGTTGCCCTCGAGGAAGATGCGCGGCCGGATCTTAAGCTCGGCGTCCTTGTGGATCGGCAGCCCTTGGTTCTGCATCTCCATCGTCACGACCGCGTTATTGGTGCCCTCCTGCCCTTCAACTTTGACGACCTTGCCAACGTTGACGCCGGCGATCCTGACCGGCGAGCTGAGACGAATTGAGTTAGCTGAGCTGAAAACGGCCTTGAACTGGAACGGCTGGCTAAACGGATTGTTCTTCGTGAAGCCGAAGTAACAGATCAGGCCGATCACGACCAGCGCAATCAAGCCGACCGTGATCGGGTTGGCGCCGGTGCGGTCCTTGCGAAGCACGGTCGGGCGCTCGTTGTTGTTGTCGCGGCGCAGGAAGGCCATTACTTGCCGCCCCCCGATGTCGAGCCAGTTGGAGGGAAGGCGTTCGCATCGCCACCGTTGGTTGCCGTATTCCCGATGACTTTCTTACCTGGGATGTAATTCTCGCGGCCGGCCTCACAGTCATTCTTTGGTTGACCAGGCGCGGCCGTGAACGGGTAGGGATTGCTGTGGAGGTAA
Source organism: Actinomycetes bacterium (assembly GCA_037139475.1). Classification (GTDB taxonomy): domain Bacteria; phylum Actinomycetota; class Thermoleophilia; order Solirubrobacterales; family Solirubrobacteraceae; genus F1-60-MAGs163. The sequence goes on along the minus strand of JBAXGJ010000071.1, from coordinate 3,866 downwards.
TTGGCCTGGTCGGTCCCGGGCCCACCGCCGTTTGCAGGCGCGCTAGCAGGGACTCCTTCGTTGTTCAGTGACTCCGGCGGAGAGGTAGTCGGGTTGGCGGGATCAAAGAGGCCGCCTGGCGTTGCCAAAACGGTCACGCGCTGTGCTTGGCCAGTGCTACCGCCCTCGCTGCCGATCTCGCCAGCGTTACGGAGCAACAGCCCGAGGTAGTTGCAGGTCGTCTGCGCCGGAGTGATGAACGCCAGCGTCGGCTTCAAAATGCTGAAGGTCTCGGTCAGGTCGACGACACCGAGCGTCGTGCTCGGGTTGGTCGAGAAGGCAGCGACGGCGAGCGACGTCTTCGCCAGCTGGGCATTAAAGGCCGGTGAGCGCTTCAAGACCGGCGTGCCGACCGTGACGATGCTGGCGAGGTCGGGGGCGGCGCCGGTAAGCGAAGCGATGCCGGGCTGGAGCTCATGGAAGAGCGTCGCGCTGTCGACTAGGAACGGGCGCAGCTTCGGCAGGTTGATTGTTGCGTTCTCGAGCGTTGCCGGGCCCTCGCTGATCGACTCCTGGATGTAGGGCCGCGCAACCGACGCGAGCGCCTGGAATGTGGTGTCGAGGTTGACGAAGAGCTGCCCTTGCGTCTCTGCGACCGGCGCGACAACCGCGGCGTTCTGCGAGAGCCCTTGGATGAATCCAGCAAGGTCTGTGCGGTCACTCGAAAGGTTCCGCATCAGCGGTGTGATCTGTTCAGCGAACGGCCGCAGGTCCTGAATCGCGAGGTTGAGATCGACTCCGCGACCGGAGATGGCGTTGCCAAACCAAGCGAGGTTGGCCTGCGACGCGCGGCGCGTCGGCTCGCTGAACATGTCGAAGAACTCATCGATCTCAACCGGCTCGGGACGGGCGTGCGAGATTGGCAGCGTTCCGCCATTGGGGAGCCCCTGCGTCGACGGGCCGCGCGTCAACTGAACGTACTTGAGGCCAAGCGCAGAGCGAGGGCGGATCATCACCGACGTATCGGCTGGGACAGGCTCGACGACGCTATTCAGCTTCAGCGTCAGGACGGCGATCACCGACCCGTTGGGCTCGGTCTTCGGCACGATTGCGGTGATCACTCCGACTCGCGTACCGCCGACGCGAACCTCATTGCCCTTAACTAGGCCGGCCGCGTTCGGCACCTCAACCTTGATGTCGTACGAGGGCACGAACGGCAGGCCGTTGTTGGCGTTGTAAGCAAGGAAGACCAGCACGACGAGGACGAGCGTCGTGACGGCGCCGATCAGCACCGGGTTCGCTGCGATTGAGGATTTTCTGCGGCCCGGGCTCATTTTCCAAGGAGGTAGTCGAGGAGGGCACGGGCAGACTGCGGATCAGCAGGCTTCGTTGAAGGCTTATGAGGCGCTGCAGCCCCGGTCGATGGAGTGCCGGCCTTTTGCGGAGCAGGAGTTGCGGCGACAGGCTGCGGGGCCGCGGTCGCTGCGGCGGGAGCTTTGGCAGGGCTCGCCGCGCTGGCAGACCCTGAACCGCTAACGAAGTTCGCGTTGCAGTTGATGTCGTTCTTAACTCTGAATGACTGACAGACCGTGGTCGCTAGGCGGGCGCGAACATAGTGCCCATACTCGTCATAGCCGTTGATCGAACCGGCCGTGTTGTAGATCAACGTCATCAGGCTTTCGATGCCACCGGCACTCTTGAGCGAAGTCAGCAGCGACGCCAGGTTCGTCGTTGCGGGCTTGGCGTTCGCGCCAAGCGGCCCGAGCAGCTTCACCAAAGGCAACGACTGAACGAGCGCCGGGCCGGTCACTTCGGAGGCCGCGCCGAGCGAGACGACAGCGGGGATTGCGGCGGTGTTGAAGGCAGGCGCGCCGAGCGTGAAGGTGTTGATCGAATCGGCCGCGCGGTTTAGGTCGGTGAAGACCGGCGTCGCCTGCTGCGAGAAGCTGGCCAGATCGTTCATCGTTGGGCGCAGCTGGGTCAGGAAGCCCGGCAGCTTCTGAAGGTTTTGGGTCATCGCTGCGCTCTCCTCAGCGCTTGCCTGCGCTGTGTAACCCGAGGAGTTGATGAAGCCTGCGATGTGCGCCCGCTCACGGGCCAGCGGCGCGAGCACTGTGTCGCCATTGACTGCTAGCGAAGCGAGCTGCTTGTTCTGGCGGGCAAGGATTGCCAGCACGTTGTTGAACTGTTGCAGCGCTGGATCGGTCACCTTCAGCGCGGCGTTTAGCTCTTGGCCGTTGCCGGCCAGCGCCGTTCCAAACTCGTTCAGGATGATCGTGAAACGCTGGCGGAACGGAAGCCGCATGATGTTGTTGATCAGGTCCAGATCGACCGAGGTCGCGGTCTGGCTCGACGGCAGTAGATACTCGCCTTGCCCAGCCCCAGATGCAATCGGCTGGAGCAGCGGAGGCTGCGTCATCCCGGGCGGCAGCGGCTCCTCAGGCCGGCAGTCGATGTAGCGCTCGCCGATCAGCGACTGAGGGCGAATTCGGCAGAAGGCGTTCTGGCGGAAGTCGTGGTAATTCGGGTTCTCGATATTGAGCACGACGGCCGCTTTGTGGTCGTCGGTCAGGTCGAGTGATTCGATCGAGCCAACGCGAACGCCCGCGATCTTGACGTCCATCCCGGGGATCACGAAGGCGGCGTTGTTGAAGATCGCACGCACGCGGTAGGCGCCATCGTCGCCCGATCCAGTCGCGGTGACAATCAGCGCGAGAGCGACGCAGCAGGCGACAAAGATCGTGATTAGCCGCTTCACCGTTACCAGCTCCCCGGTGGCACGATCGCCGGGTTACAACTGATCGGCGTCGTTGTCGAGGGATAGAGCGGCGCCTGCCATGGTGCGCTGCCGTCTGGTGGCGCCTGCGTTACAGCGCCCGGGCAGCGCGGCACGATCGTCGGCCCGTTCTGCTCCCAAGGGTCGCGATTGGTGCCCAGATAGTCCAGTGACGAACCGTTGAAGTTGAAGGCACCAAATGCCGGTGAGGCTCGTGCGTAGTGGCCGTTGGCGTCGTAGTTGGCTGTGCTCTGGCCGAAGTCGCGGAGGAAGCCAACGAGCTCGGGAGCGTACGGGCGCGCGTAGGAGAGCGTTGGCAACGAATCGTTGATCGCCGTGATCGAAGCCGGGAAGGCCTTCTGGGCTCCACTGTTCAGCGCCGGAGCGTCCTGCATCAGCGAGGTGAAGTCATTGTTCGCGCCGGGCTTGCTGACTGTCAGCGCCAGATCGGTGATCGTCGGCTTGGCCTGCACGAAGAGCGGATCGAGGTCGGTCAGGAACGGGGCGAGGTTCTTCGTTGCTGGCAGCGACGCCGCAACGAGCTGATCGACGGCGCCGAGCGTTGTGCGCAGATTGACGAAGGTCGTGCTGCCACGGCGCAGCGTCTGCGGCAGGTACTGGAGCGCTTCGGCCAGCGACTGATTCTCGTCTCCAATCGCGCCGAGGCTGATGTTGGCGTTGGTGACGAGATTGGTCAGCGTTGGCCCCTTCGCCGCCAACGTGCCAACCACTGACGAGGTGCTCTGAACCATCTGTTCAAGCGCCGGCTGATCGCTATTGAGCTTCTCGAGCAGGCCGATCGTCGAGTTCAGCGCTGGCGAGAGGTACGGCAGGCCCCTACGTGCGTCGACGCCGCGGCCGCGGTACCAAGTGCCGAAGCCTTGGATTACCTCGGCAAGCCCCTTCGTCGTATCGGGGTCGAGCGTGTTGAAGAGCTGGTCGATGTCGACGATCGTTGTCGTCTGATCAACCGGAATCGTCTCGCCCTCAGCGATCAGCGGCGCGTTCTGCGGGCCAGGCGTCAGAGCGATGTAACGGTTAGCCACGCCGGAGAGCGAGGTCGCGCGCATGATCGCCGTTGTCCCCTCATGCAGCGGCGCGTACGGCTCCT
>JBAXGJ010000070.1:0-6512 GCA_037139475.1 Actinomycetes bacterium | reverse complement strand
GCGCTGGGCGCGCTAAACCAGCGCCAAAACGGCTGCGGTGCTATCGTTGGCAACGAGCTTTCAGTAGTCCGGTAGCGCCGGTCACAGCAGCAACGGAAGTGGGCGCTAGCCCACTTTTTTTATCCCCTTATTGAGATGAATACGACCCAAATACACGCCGAGATCGAAGCCAAGCTTGCTGAAACCCAGCCGGCTTTGGAAGTGCTCGCCGTTGAGGGCGCTGGCAGCGGCACGGTTCGCGTCGTCATCGACCACCCGGACGGCGTCACGCTCGATCTCTGCGCCGCGGTGACGAACGATCTCGAGCTGGTGCGCGAGAAAGTTGGGATTGAGGTTTCCTCGCCGGGCCGCGAGCGTCCGCTTACGAGGCCCGAGCATTACCAACGTTTCCTCGGCCGCCGCGCGAAGGTTCGGACTGCCGAGCCGCTCGAGGGGCAGAGCAACTTCACCGGCGAACTTGTCGGCGCATCAAGTGACGCAGTAACTATCTCGGCCGGCGATGCGCTGGTCGCGATTCCATATACGGCGATTAAACGATCCAACCTGATCGAGGAGTAGCAAGATGTCTACAGAGATCATCGAAGCAATGACAGTGCTCGCAAACGAGAAGGGGATCAGTCCTGAACGGCTGATCTCTGCGCTCGAAGACGCGCTCCTCTCGGCTTATATGAAGCAGCCGACGTCGGTCAAGTACGCGCGCGTACAGCTCGACGCTGAAACGGGCGATTACCGCGTGATCGAGCTAAAGATTCCGGAGCGGCTTGAGGCACAGCTAATCGTTGAGGCGATCGACGAAGAGACATACCTCGACCCCGAGACGGGCGAATACGTGGAGCCGGCCGAGCCCGAGATCGACCCCGAGAAGTTCGCGATCTATCGCGACGAGATCGAGGAGGCCGACGTAACGCCTGACGACTTTGGCCGCATCGCAGCTCAAACCGCGAAGCAGGTAATCCTTCAGCGCGTCCGCGAGGCCGAGCGCGACATGATGTTCGACGAATATCAGGATCGCGTCGGCGAGCTCGTCAACGGCATCGTTCAGCAGTCCGACTCGCGCTACACGCTTGTGCAGCTCGGCGTTGGTGGGCGCATCGAAGCGCTCCTGCCGCGTTCCGAGCAGGTTGATGGAGAGCGCTACGACCACGGCCAGCGCGTCAAGGCCGTGATCAAAGAGGTTTCGGCCGACACGAAAGGCCCGTCGATCATTCTCAGCCGACGCGACCCGGAGCTGATCAAGGCGCTATTCGAATTGGAAGTGCCCGAGATGGCCGACGGGCTTGTGGAGATCGCCAACGTGGCCCGCGAGCCTGGCTACCGCTCGAAGATCGCAGTCGTCTCGTACGCCGATGGCGTCGATCCGGTTGGCGCCTGCGTCGGCCCGCGTGGGTCGCGCGTACGGATGGTTGTCTCAGAGCTGCGTGGCGAGAAGATCGACATCATTCCCTACAACGAGGAGCCAGCACGTTTTGTCGCTAAGGCGCTCTCGCCGGCACGGGTGCGAGAGGTTGTCGTCGACGATGAGGCGCGCCAGGCAACGGTGATCGTCCCCGACGACCAGCTAGCGCTGGCGATCGGCCGCGAAGGCCAGAACGCTCGCCTTGCCGCTCGACTAACCGGTTGGCGGATCGACATTCGTTCCGAGTCGGAGTTTGCAACCGAGGCGCCCGACGGTTCGATGTCAGCCGACGAAGAGGTCGGTGGTCGCTGTGTCGCGGTTCTGACAAACGGGCGCCGTTGTCCAAACGCCGCGCTGCCGGGAACCACATCTTGTGGCCTCCCAGCGCACATCGCGCTTGGTCGCTTCAGCGGCAACTCGGTCGCTTTCGCTGCCGAGCTCAGCGAAGAGGAGATCGCCCGTTTCGCAGATCCTGAGGTCCCCGCCGCTGAGCTGGCCGACCGCGTGGGCGAGATCGAAGTCGTCGTTGCAGAGGCGCAGGCGATCGCTGCTGCCGCCGCTGCCGCTCAAGCTGAGGCCGACGCGGCTGCTGCCGCCGAAGCCGCTGCGGCTGCGGAAGCTGCCGCTGCCGCCGAGGGCGAAGAGGGCGCCGAGGCGGAGGATGGTGCTGCTGACGCTGAGGAGACCGCCGACGAGGCTGAGGAGACAGTCGAGCAGGCTGAGGAAGAGAAGATCGAGGCTGAGGATGAGGCCGCAGAGGAAGAAGCTGAAGAGGAGCTAGTCGAGGCTGACGAGTCGGAAGACGAGGCAGCCGATGCCGAGCTGGAAGAAGAGGCAAGTGGCGAATAAGCGCGTCCACGAGATCGCGAAAGAGCAGAACCTCTCGAGCCGTGAGCTGCTTGAGGCGCTTCGCGCTGCCGGCCTGGAGGTAACTGCTGCAGCATCGAGCGTTGACGAAGACGAGGCACTAAGGATCCTGAAGTCGGCCGGGGAGGGAGGCGGCGACCGTCAAGCGAAGTCACCGACCAAGCCAAGGACCCCCGCGGCGCTGAGGCAGAAGCCGGCGCCGAAGGGTGCGGCCAAGCCCGCCGCTGCGCCAGCGCCCACGGCCGCCGAGCAGCGCAGCTTCGACCCTGGCGAAGCCGTGGATACCGGAGGCAACCGAGTCTTCGAGCCGGATGTCGCGGCGCCAATCAAACCTTCATCGACCGGCGGCAAGCGCGAACCAGCACTGCCGCCCGCGCCCAAGCCGAAGGGTGCGCCAAAGCCAAAAACTGCGTCGCAGCCGCCACCGAAGCCGAAGGCAGCCGCCAAGCAGCCGCCGCCAGCCCCAGCTGCGGCCGAAACTCCCGTGGCCGATGAGAAGGCCCCAGAAGCCGAAGCGGCAGAGGCGCCCGAAGGCCCGATCGACGAGATCGCCGCTGCCGCGTCTGTCGGCCCCAAGATCATTGCCCAGCCAGATAAGCCTAAACGCACGCCGCGCAAGCCCGCCTCGCCGGACGCCGCTGCGGGCAAGCGGCGCGTTGTTATCGACTCTCAAGCAAATCGCCGCCCTGGCGGCGGCCCACCTCCGGGTGGCTTCCCGCAGCGCCGTCCGCGTCGCCGTGGTCGTCGTAAGTTCGACGACACGCCGCTGGCCCCGCTCGATACGAGCGCTCAGAGCGCAACCGACGCGGTTCGCGTCAATAGCGGCGCGACCGTCAAGGACGTCTCCGAGTATTTAGGCGTTCCGGTTCCCGACCTGATCAAGCAGCTGATGATGATGGGGGAGATGGCGACGCTTACGCAGACGCTCTCAGACGAGGCGATCGTGATCCTTGCCGAAGCGCTCGGCAAGGAGGTTGAGATCGTCACCACGGCAGACGAGGAGGCCGAGGAGCTGGTCTTCGCCGACGAGGAGTCCGACTTGGTCGAGCGCCCGCCGGTCGTCACGATCATGGGCCACGTCGACCACGGCAAGACTTCGCTGCTCGATGCGATCCGCAAGACCGAGGTCGTCGCCGGTGAAGCAGGCGGCATTACTCAGCACATCGGCGCTTACCAAGTGCACCACGACGGCCGCCTAATTACCTTCCTCGATACGCCCGGCCACGAAGCCTTCACCGCGATGCGTGCCCGCGGCGCCCAGGTAACTGACATCGCCGTAATCGTCGTCGCGGCCGACGACGGCCCCAAGCCACAGACCGACGAGGCGATCGATCACGCTCGCGCCGCAGGCGTTCCAATCGTCGTCGCCGTCAACAAGGTCGACAAGGAGGGCGCCGACCCAACCCGCGTACGAACCGAGATGACCGAGCGCAAGCTGCAGCCGGCAGAGTGGGGCGGGGAGATCGAATACGTCGATGTTTCAGCCAAGTCAGGCGCCGGCCTCGACGAGCTGCTCGAAACGCTGCTCGTGGTATCTGAACTTGAGGATTTGAAAGCCAACCCTGACGCTGAAGCGAGCGGCATCGTCGTCGAGTCAAAGCTCGACCCCGGCCGCGGACCTGTCGTCACGGTGCTGATTCAGCGCGGAACGTTGAAAGTTGGCGACGCCTTTGTCGCAGGAGCGCATTGGGGCAAGGCGCGCGCGATGCATGACCACACCGGCGCCGTTCGCGACGCAGCATTCCCGGGTGACCCGGTCGAGTTGCTCGGCTTCGATGGTGTTCCGGACGCGGGAGAGTTGCTCCACGTCACGAAGAACGAGAAGGTCGCACGGCAGCAGGCCGAAGAGCGCCAAACGAGGATGCGTAACGAAGCGGCGGCCCGCCGCTCGGGCCGCAAGGTCTCATTCGACGACCTCTTCAGCGGCATTCAGGAAGGCGTGCTGAAGGACCTAAACCTTGTGCTCAAGGCCGATGTTTCGGGCTCGCTCGAAGCGTTCGAGGATGAGATCGCGAAACTGCCGCAGGACGAAATTTCGGTCAACATCATTCACCGCGGCGTCGGCGGGATCAACGAGTCGGACGTGATGCTCGCGGCCGCCTCCGACGCAATCATCCTCGGCTTCAACGTGCGCCCGGTTGGCGACGCGCGCGCCGCGTCCGATCGTGAAGGCGTCGAGATCCGTGGCTACTCGGTGATTTACAAGGCGCTCGAAGAGCTACGCGACGCGATGACAGGGATGCTCGAGCCGGAAGAGGTTGAGGACGCGCTCGGCAGCGCCGAGGTCCGCCAAACGTTCAAGGCATCGAAGGTCGGCACTATCGCCGGCTGCCAAGTTACGGCAGGGAAACTGGTTCGCAACGCACACGTGCGAGTTGTCCGCGATGGCACGATTGTCTACGAGACCACGATCGACTCGCTGAAGCGATTCAACGACGACGCCAAAGAGGTCGCGGAAGGCTTCGAATGCGGCATCGTGCTGGCAAACTTCCAGGACGTAAAAGAGGGCGACGTGCTCGAGGCCTACACAACGCGCAAGGTGGAGCGCCAGCTGGCCTGAGGCGGGCGCCTCGGGTCGGTCAGCAGCCCTCGCGATGGCCTCCTCACGGATGAGACGGGTTGACGAAGCGATCCGCGAGGTCGCCGCCGACACGATCACGAAGCAGATCAAGGACCCGCGCGTAGGGTTCGTCACCGTCACCGACGTTCAGACGACGCCGGACCTAAGTAGCGCGCGGATCTACGTCAGTATCTTTGACTCGCCGTCTGGGCCCGATGACTGTCTTGAGGCGCTGAACGCTGCCCACGGGTTGGTTCAAAGTGCATTGGCGCGCCAGCTGCGAATGAAGCGCACGCCGACCGTGCAGTTCGTAATTGATACGACCCCGGCGACGGCGGCGCGGCTCGAAGAGATTCTCGAAGCAGTAGATTTAGGTAGTGAAGGAGACGCTAAATGAACCCGACTGCCACCCAAAGCCGAGAGCAGACGATTGGTGCCCTTAAGGCAGGGCAGAGCTTCCTGCTCGTAACGCACGAGCACCCCGACGGCGATGCGCTCGGCTCGCTTCTCTCGATGGCATTGATACTGCGTTCGCTCGGTAAGGACGTTGTTGCATTCATCGATCGAGACGACCTGCCCCTCTCGTATGAGTACGACTGGCTCGACATCAGCGGCGTCGTCTCGGAGATCCCCGAAGACGCCAATGAGCGCGTCGTTGTCTTCCTCGACTGCGGCAATACCGAACGCAGCCCGCTCGTAGATCAGGCCGCGGCACCTGAGCAGCTGCTGAACATTGACCATCACCATGACAACACGCGTTTCGGCAGCATCGACTATGTCGTCGAGGAGGCCTCTTCGACCGCTGAAATCGTCTGGGATCTCGCTGACGGGCTAGGAGTGGCGCTGACGATCGAGATTGCCGAGGCGCTCTATCTCGGCTTGATCACCGACACCGGTCGCTTTATGTACCCGAATGCAACCGCCAGGACGCACGCGATGGCGACAGACCTACTGGCAGTCGGAATTGACGGCAACTTGATCTTCCGCCGCGTCTACGAGAATTTGCCGGAAGCGAAGCTCCACCTCTTCGCCCGCGCCCTGACGGCGGCCGAGCGTTACCTCGACGGACGGCTGACTCTCTCGATCCTCAGCACTGCCGATTTCGAGGAGTGTGGAGCAAGCGCGAGCTATACCGAGGGGATCGTTGACTTCCTGCGCGCCGTTGACGGGACTCGCGTCGCGGCGCTGATCCGCGAGACGACCGATGAGGAGGGCCCGAGCTTCCGCATCTCGATGCGCTCTAGCGACGGGGAGATCGACGTTTCGAAGATCGCTCGCGCTGGCGGCGGCGGCGGACATGCCGCCGCGGCCGGTTTTAAGAGCGAGCTGCCCAAAGCTGAATTGATTGAGTTGCTCTGCTCGCAGATCAGCGAGCAGTCCTAACAGCCGCGTGGACGGAATAGTCCTCGTCGATAAGCCGGCCGGCGTCAGCTCGCACGCCGCGACTAACGACGTACGTCGCGCGCTCGGGGCGAAGAAGGCGGGGCACGCCGGAACGCTCGACCCATTTGCGACTGGGTTGCTGATCGTCCTAGTCGGGCGAGCCACGCGTGTTCAGCGTTTCTTCATGGGGATGTCGAAGGAATACCTCGCGACTGCGCGGCTCGGCGCCAGCTCAACGACCGGCGACCCAGAGGGCGAAATTACGCTGACAGGCAAGCTCCCCGCCGAGCGGTTTGAGCCGGTGCT
>JBAXGJ010000069.1:0-6545 GCA_037139475.1 Actinomycetes bacterium | reverse complement strand
TCGGTCACCGAAGCGCGGATGATCCTCGCCCACACGCCACGCGACGTCGCCGGCGACTGGCAGAAGCTGCTCGAATCGGCCGTCGCAAACGCTGAGCACAACCTCGAACTTGATGGAGAAAACCTGCGCATCCTCTCGGTTCAGGCCGATGAGGGTCCGACGTTGAAGCGCTTCCGCCCGCGGGCGATGGGCCGTGCTTCAGCGATTCATAAGCGCACCAGCCACCTTTCAATCTCGCTGACGCCAAAGGAGTAACTGAGGACTATGGGACAGAAGGTTCACCCCGAGTCGATGCGCGTCGGCTACATCCACGATTGGAAGTCGCACTGGTTCAGCGAACGCAACTTCGCTGAGTACCTGGCCGAAGACGTATGGATTCGCGCGCACATCGAAAACAAGCTGGCTCACGCTGGCATCTCGAAGATCACGATTCGCAAGGACGCCAACGAAGTAGAGGTCAACATCCACACCGCGCGCCCAGGCATCGTGATCGGCAAGTCCGGCGTCGAGGTTGATTCGCTGCGCCGCGACCTGCACCAGATCACCGGCAAGTCGGTCAAGGTCAACATTCTTGAGATCAAGCGCCCTGAGCTCGACGCAGCGTTGGTCGCCCAGTCGGTCGCCGAGCAGCTGCAGAACCGCGTTGCCTTCCGCCGCGCAATGAAGCGCGCGCTCACGAGCGCGATGCGCTCCGGCGCCAAGGGCTGCAAGATCCAGGTTGGCGGCCGCCTCGGCGGCGCCGAGATGGCCCGCTCCGAGAGCTACTCCGATGGTCGTGTTCCGCTGCACACGCTGCGCGCCGACATCGATTACGGCTTCGCTGAAGCGCGCACGACGTTCGGCCGCATCGGCGTTAAGTGCTGGATCAACAAGGGCGAGATCATGCCTGAGGGATTCACCGGCATGGACCTCACCGACCTCGATGGCCCGGCTCCTGCCGGTGGCCCTGGTGGCCCCGGTGGCCGTGACGATCGTGGCGGCGACGGTGGCCGTGGGCGTGGCCGTGGGCCGCGCGGAGGGGGTGCCTGATGCTCGCTCCTAAGCGCGTCAAGCACCGCAAGGTCATGCGTGGTCGTAGCCGCGGCTATTCGCGCGCCCAGACCTCAGTTCAGTTCGGCGATTACGGCCTCAAGTCGCTTGAGCATGCTCAGCTGACGAACCGTCAGATCGAAGCTGCCCGTGTCGCGATGACGCGTGAGATCAAGCGTGGCGGCAAGGTTTGGATCAACGTCTTCCCGGACAAGCCGTTCACGAAGAAGCCTGCTGAAACTCGCATGGGCTCTGGTAAGGGCTCGCCTGAAGGCTGGGTAGCTGTCGTCAAGCCAGGCCGCGTGATGTTTGAGCTCGCCGGCGTGCCAGAGGACTTGGCTCGCAACGCGCTCCGCCTCGCGGCGCGCAAGCTGCCGATGCGCAGCAAGGTTGTTACGCGAGAGGACGACGTCTAATGGCCGCCACCGACCACCTTCGCGATTGCACCACCGATGAGCTTGAGGGCCGCGTCCGCGCTGCCCGCTTGGCGCTCTTTGGCCTTCGCTTCCAGCACGCCGGTGGCGAGCTTGAGAACACCGCAGGCCTGAAGAGCGCGAAGCGCGAACTTGCCCGCACCCTGACCGTTGCGCGTGAGCGTGGCATCGACCCAGAAAAGATCCGCTAGAGATGACTGACGAGACGACAGAGCCCGAAACTCCAGAAGAAGAGACTCCCGCCGAGGAGGTCGTCGCCGATGCTCCGGTTGAGGAGACGCCTGCCGACGAAGCTCCCGCTGAGGAAGCTCCTGCCGACGAGCCTGCCGCTGAAGAGGCTCCTGCTGAGGAAGCTGCGGCCGACGAGCCTGCCGCTGAAGAGGCTCCGGCTGAGGAAGCTGCTGCCGACGAATCAGCCGACGACGCGCCTGCCGATGACGCTCCAGATGCGCCAGCCGACGAGGCCGCCGAAGGCGACGCTGCTCCCGCAGCTGCTGCGCCGACCGGCCCGAAGGCAATCCGCAAGGCCAAGCGTTCCGCCCACACTGGCGAAGTCAAGCCGACCCGCACCGCTGAAGAGCGTCAAGCCGAGCGCGTCGAAGTCCGCCGCGCCAAGGCCGTCGCACGAAGCAGGCGCCGTGGCCAGGAGCGCGTCAAGCGCGCCGCCTCACCAAAGGGCGAAGGCACGCCGCCAGCCGAGCGCGAGCCAGCATCGGTTCAGGTCCGCCAAGGAATCGTCACCTCGGCTAAGGCTGCCAAGACAATCACCGTCCGCGTTGACATCGCCAAGCGCCATCCGAAGTACCAGAAGATCGTGCGCTCGACGAAGTCACTCCACGCCCATGACGAAACGAGCGAGGCTCGCGAGGGCGACTTTGTCCGCGTGATTGCCAGCAGGCCGATGTCGGCAACGAAGCGCTGGCGCCTCGTTGAGATCCTGGAGCGTGCGAAATGATCCAGAACGAATCGCGCCTACGCGTCGCCGACAACACCGGCGCCCGCGAAATCCTTTGCATCCGCGTTCAGGGCGGCTCAAGCCGTCGCTACGCCCATGTTGGCGACGTCATTACGGCGACCGTCAAACAGGCGATCCCGAACGGCGCCGTCAAGAAGGGCGAGGTCGTCAAGGCTGTCGTCGTTCGCACTCGCAAGCAGTTCGGCCGCGACGACGGCACTTACATCGCCTTTGATGAGAACGCAGCGGTGATCATTGATGAGGCCAACAACCCACTTGGAACGCGCATCTTCGGGCCGGTTGCCCGCGAACTGCGTGACCGCAACTTCATGAAAATCATCTCGCTCGCTCCGGAGGTGCTCTAGCATGGGTATGCGCATCCGTCGCGACGATCAGGTCGCCATTGTCAGTGGTAAGGACCGTGGAAAGACCGGTCGTGTCCTCCGCGTCGACCCAAAGAAGAAAAGGGTTTACGTCGAGGGCCTCAACATCATCAAGCGCCATCAGAAGCCTTCACCTACGGCAACTGCCGACAGCGAAGCAGCGACCGGCGGCGTGATCGAAAAAGAAGGTCCGATTCACGTCAGCAATGTGATGCTGGTGGATCCAAAAGACAACCGCCCGACCCGCGTCGGTGTGACCCGCGAAGGCGGCGTCCGTAGCCGCGTAACGAAGCGTTCAAGCACGAAGCTCGACTGAACCTCAACTTAATGCCAGCAACCAAGACACCCGTTCGCCTGAAAACTCGTTATCTCGAGGAAGTTCGCCCTGCCCTCGTTGAGCAGTTCGGCTACACGAGCCTGATGCAGGCGCCGAAGGTCGAGAAGATCACCGTCAACATGGGCGTCGGCGAGGCGAAGCAAGACTCGAAGATGCTCGAGGCCGCCGCTGGGCAGCTCGCCCAGATCACTGGCCAGGCTCCGAACGTGCGCCTTGCGCGCAAGTCGATCGCGAACTTCAAGCTGCGCGAGGGAATGCCGGTTGGCCTCGCCGTGACACTTCGTGGTGACCGTGCCTACGAGTTCCTTGACCGCCTGATGTCGATCGCGATTCCGCGTATTCGCGACTTCCGCGGCCTGCCAGCAAACTTCGACGGCCGTGGCAACTACACGATCGGCATTCGCGAGCAGATCATCTTCCCTGAGATCGATTACGACGCCGTCGACCAGATCCGCGGCCTCGACATCGCGATCACGACCAGCGCCGCCACCGACGACGAGGGCTACGCGCTGCTTTCACTCTTCGGGATGCCCTTCATCAACAAGCCAAATCCGGAAGAGGTGGCGGCAGAAGAGGCCAAGAAGGCCGAAGCCGCCGCGGAAGCCAAGGCCGCCTTGGAGGCTGCCAAGGCCGAGCAAGAGGGCGAGCAGGCAGCAGGCGAGACCGACGACGAGAGCGCCGACGAGGAAAGCGACGACGGAGAGGCTTCTGACGAGGCTGCCGGCGACGCCGATGAGGCAGAAGAAGGAGCCGCCGAAGAGGCAGCTGAAGAGGCAACCGACGAGGCTGCCGACGAACCCGCCGAGGAGACCGATCAGTAATGGCCAAGACTTCCCAGCGCGTCAAGCAGGCGCGCACTCCCAAGTACCCAACCCGCGGCTACAGCCGCTGCAGCCGCTGCGGCCGCTCGCGCGCTGTCTACCGCAAGTTCGGCGTCTGCCGCATTTGCCTGCGTGAGCTCGCTCACAATGGCTACATCCCCGGAATGACGAAGAGCAGCTGGTAGGGGAGACGAGCAAACAATGTCGATGACAGATCCAATCGCTGATTTCCTCACCCGTGTGCGCAACGGCATCGTTGCCCAGCACGACATCGTTGAGATTCCGGCGTCGAAGCTGAAGCGCGAGATGGCCCGCATCCTCAAGGAGCAGGGCTACATCGCCGGCTACGAGATGCGTGAGCATGACGCCGAGCACCCCGGCGACGTGCTCGCCGTTGAGCTCAAGTACGCCGACGATCGCCGCAGCGCGATCACTGGCCTCAAGCGCGCATCACGCCCAGGCCAGCGCTACTACGTAGATCACGGAAGCATTCCGAAGGTTCAAGGCGGAATGGGCACAACAATTGTCTCCACCTCAAGGGGAGTCATGACCGGCCACGAGGCTCGCGCAGCGGGCGTCGGCGGCGAGGTTGTGGCCTTCGTCTGGTAGCCCTATGTCGCGAATCGGAAGAAAACCAATCCCCGTTCCATCCGGCGTCGAGATTCAGATCGAGCCTGAACTGGTGACCGTCAAGGGCCCGAAGGGCGAGCTGAGCGAGCGGATTCCGCGTGACATCACCGTCGCGCAGGAAGGCGAAGAGCTGATTGTCACGCGCCCAACCGACCGTGGCGAGCACCGCTCGCTGCACGGCCTCACGCGCTCGCTTGTCGCCAACATGGTCGAAGGCGTAACAAACGGCTTTGAGAAGACGCTCGAGATTCAGGGCGTTGGTTACCGCGCGGCGCTGAAGGGTTCAGACCTGACGCTGGCGCTCGGTTACTCGCACCCGGTCGAGATTCCAGCTCCAGACGGAATCAGCTTCGACGTGCCGCAGCCAACGAGCGTGATCGTCAAGGGGATCTCGAAGCAGCTCGTCGGTGAGACAGCCGCGAAGATCCGCAAGAGCCGCCCACCTGAGCCTTACAAGGGCAAGGGAATTCGCTACGAGGGCGAGCACGTGATTCGCAAGGTAGGTAAGCGCGCATGAGTCCTGCAACGCGTGCAAAGGGTCGTCTTCGCCGTCAGCGCCGTGTGCGCGCCAAGGTGATCGGTACTCCCGATCGCCCGCGCGTTTCGGTCTTCCGCTCGAACCGCGGAATCAGTGCGCAGCTGATCGACGATTCAAACGGCCACACGCTGGCGGCTGTCACTTGGTCCGAGCCGCAGATGCGTTCGATCGCACCGATGGAGCAGGCTGAAAAGCTCGGCCAGCTGCTCGCAGAGCGGGCCAAGGCCGCAGGAGCATCAACCGTTGTCTTCGACCGCGGTGGCTACCGCTACCACGGCCGAGTAAAGGCTTTCGCTGAAGGACTGCGCGAGGGTGGACTGAGCGTATGAGCAAGGAATTGAGCTAAGCCATGGAAATTGACCGCACAGTCAGCGCCTCAGGGCTTGACCTTCAAGAACGCGTCGTTGAAATTAACCGCGTCGCCAAGGTCGTCAAGGGCGGCCGCCGATTCTCGTTCACGGCGCTCGTCGTCGTTGGCGATGAGAAGGACGTCGTTGGCGTCGGCTACGGCAAGGCCAACGAGGTCCCCGTGGCAATCCAGAAGGGCGTTGAGCAGGCGAAGAAGAACCTCTTCCGCGTGCCGCGTTATGGCGCAACTATTCCGCACCAGACGACCGGGATCTTCGGTGCTGGCCGCGTCTTCATGAAGCCGGCATCGCCAGGTACCGGAGTGATCGCCGGCGGCGGCGTTCGCGCGGTGCTCGAGCTGGCTGGTATTCACGACATTCTTTCCAAGAGCCTCGGTTCGCAGAACCCGATCAACCTCGTCAAGGCGACTGTCGAAGGGCTGCGCAGCTTGCGCACGCCGGCCGAAGTCGCTGAGCTGCGTGGACTTTCAATCAACGAGGTGCTCGGCCTTGCGCCTGCCACGGCGACGCCGGCGGCCGAAGAAGAAGGTGCCGTCGCAGTAGCTGTTGAGCCTGTCTCGGCGGTTGAGGCCGTTGAGGTAGCTGAGGCCGTTGAGACCGCTGAAGTTGCTGAGGCCGTCGAGGCTGTTGAAGCCGCTGAGGTCACCGAAGCTGTTGAAGCCACTGAAGCCGCTGAGGTCGTTGAAGTGGCTGAAGAGACCGAGGCTGCAGAGGAGCCGCCGGCATGAGCGAGCTTCGCGTGACTCAGATCCGTTCAAGCAATGGCAGCCAGGCTTCGCAGCTCGCGACGCTGCGCTCGCTCGGCCTGCGCCGGATCGGCCACAGCGTTGAAGTAGCCGACAACCCGCCGACCCGCGGGATGATTCACACCGTCCGTCACCTTGTACGCGTCGACGGAGAGGACTCCTGATGAGCCCCGAGCCTAAGAAGCCTGCCGCGAAGAAGCCGGCAGCAGCGAAGAAGCCAGCCGCGGCAGCAAAGCCTGCGGCAGCAAAGGAGTCGGCCGCAGCCAAGCCAGCGGCAGCTAAGAAGCCGGCCGCTGCCAAGCCG
>JBAXGJ010000068.1:0-6565 GCA_037139475.1 Actinomycetes bacterium | reverse complement strand
CCATCGCCCCCGTCGGGGCCTCCCCGGGGTACGTGAGCTTCGCGGCGGAACGAGAGGCAGCCATCGCCGCCACGCCCCGCCTGCGCAAAGATGCGAGCCTTGTCGTGAATCATCGCCAACAAACCCTAGGACCTGCGAGCAACGCAGCTTGAACAGGAGCAGCCATGTCAGACGAAAAGGTAATCCTCATAACCGGCGCATCGACCGGAATTGGCGCCGCAACCGCGCGCGCAGCAGCCGCCCTCGGCCACAAGGTCGTACTCGCTGCCCGCAACGCGGAGAAGCTCGAACAGGTCGCGCAGGAGTGCGGCGGCAAGGGGAACGCGCTCGCGATCCCCACAGACGTGACCAGCTGGGAGGCAAACGAGGCCCTCGCTGAAGCTGCGCTCTCCGAGTTCGGCCGTATCGACGTCGCCTTCGTCAACGCCGGCTTCGGCGGCAAAGGAAGCTTCAGTAAGGATGGGGCGAGCGTCGAACACTGGCGCGAAATGGTTCTAACGAACGTGCTCGGCACGGCGCTGACAATCCGCGCAACGCTCGACGCCGTCAAGGAATCCAAGGGCCACTTCCTGCTGACCGGCTCAATCGCCGGCCGCGTAGCAATACCCGGCAGCCTCTACTCATCAACGAAGTGGGCCGTAAACGGCATCGGCCAGTCGCTCCGCGGAGAGATCACCGGCAGCGGCGTGCGCGTCACCCTTATCCACCCCGGCATCGTCGACACCCCCTTCTGGGACAACGGCTCTCCAATCCCCGACGGCCTAACCGACGACGACATAGCCAACTCAGTCCTCTACGCGATCTCCCAACCCCACCACGTAGACGTAAACGAAATAGTCATCCGCCCCACCTCCCAAGGCGTCTAAGACCGCAGCCGAAGCCGAGTCCGGCGCCGGTGCCCGCAGTCGGTTCGCCGAGGCGGGGAAGTCCGTGCGGTCGCCTGGAAGGCGGCCGGACGCCCCGCTCGGCGAGGCCGACAGCGGGCACCGCGGCTAGCTAGGCAGCTTCGGAGCTGACTACGTTCACGATGCGGCCACGGCGGCCACGGGTGAACTCGACTACGCCGGGCGCAGTCGCAAAGAGAGTGTGATCGCGGCCGATGCCGACGCCGTCGCCCGGGCGGAAGACGGTTCCGCGCTGGCGCACGATGATCTCGCCGCCGGTTACGGCCTGCCCTGCAAAGACTTTTACGCCAAGCCGCTTCGACTGTGAGTCGCGACCGTTACGTGATGAGCCGAGGCCCTTCTTATGTGCCATTAGGTTTAGGCCTCCTGCGCTTCGGGCTTTGCCGCTGCGCTCTTCGTTGCGGCGGCACTCTTGCCGGCCTGCTTGATCTCAGTGACTTCGATCCGCGTCAGTTCCTGACGGTGACCGGTAGTGCGCTTGTAGCCGCGCTTCGGCTTGAACTTGAAGACGCGAATCTTCTCGCCACGCAGATGCTCGACGATCTTCGCCTTAACACTCACTGTTGAGAGCGCTGACGGTTCAAAGACTGCGTCATCTGAGCGGTAGAGCAGCGGCTCGAGATCGACCGTCGCCCCTTCGTCTTCGGGCAGGCGTTCTACGAGCAGGGTTTGACCTTGCTCGACGCGGTACTGCTTGCCTCCGGTCTTAACGATCGCGTACATCAGTTCACTCAGCTTTAGTTGGATTCTTCAGCGGCGGTTGCCACTTCGGGTGTAGCGGCGGAATCGCCTTCGACAGCCTCGTCTTCGCTGCCTTGCGGCGTCGAGTCTAGGGCATCTTTGCCGTTTTCTGCGTCGACCAGCGTCGCTGAGGCCGAATTTCGTCCGGCCTCTTCGATCTTGACGGTCCGCTCTTCGCCCAGGTGTGGCCCTCCGCCAGCAACCGAAACGATGTAGCCGTCGATCTTGGCGACCGCGTCATCGACGTTGTACATGTGCGGTTCGACCAGTTTGACGAGCACCTCATCGCCGGCCGCAAATGGCACGGCGCGCTCGCGAACAGCTTCGGCCCCACCTTCCATCGTGACTTCGAAATGGCCCAGTGGCAGGCTGTCGGTTCCTTCGAAGTGGAACAACTTTGCAGTCGCAGCTTCCAACTCGCGCAGCATCCTTCCCCCCGCGCCGGTGAATTCAGCGCTGACCCTCGGGTTCATCTGGATCAGGAACGCTTCGCTGGCGCGCGGCGATCGCGCCGCGATCTCGCGCAGCTGACGATCGAACTCGATTGCAATTGTCTCTTCGCTTAGGACAACGGCGTCGCCATTGCAGGTGGGGCAGGTGCGGGAGATGATCTCGCGCACTCCCTCAGTCACGTTCTGTCGCGTCATCTCGACTAGGCCAAGCTTCGAGATTTCGGCTGTGAAGGTCTTTGTGCGGTCCTCGTCAAGGGCCTTGCGCAAAGTCTTCATCACCTCGTCACGGTTCTTCGCTTTCGTCATGTCGATGAAGTCGATCACGATGATGCCGCCAACGTCGCGCAGCCGAAGCTGGCGCACGATCTCATCGGCCGCTTCAAGGTTTGTCTTCGTGATTGTGTCCTCGAGCCGCGCCTGACGGCCGCGGCCGACGTAGGAGCCGGTGTTGACGTCGAAGACGGTCAGCGCCTCGCCGTAGTCGACCATCAGGTAGCCACCGCTGGGAAGATCAACGCGCCTTGATGTGACCCCTTCGATCACCTCTTCGACGCCGGCCTGCTCAAACAGCGGCGTCGATTCCTGCCACAGCTCAACGCGTTCAACGAGCTCGGGAGCGGTGCGCTCGAAGAACGAACGCAGGCGGTTGTACTGGCCTTCGTCATCGACGATCGCTCGTTCGAAGTCGACGCTGAAGATGTCACGCACAACGCGCACCGACAGGTCTGCCTCTTGGAATACGAGAGATGGTGCCGACTGGCCTTCGGCGCGGTCGATCAGAACCTCATGCAGCTTGAAGAGATAAGGCAGCTCGCGTTCGAAATCCTCCTTCGTCGCACCATGGGCGGCGGTCCGCAGAATCGCGCCGCCGCTCTTCAGGTCGAGATCCTTGAGCGCGCGACGGAGGCGTGCGCGCTCCTTGTCCTCTAGCCGCTTCGAGATTCCTACGCCCTCGCCGCTCGGCGTGTAAACCATGTAGCGGCCAGCGATCGCTAGCTCCATTGAGCAGCGTGCGCCCTTCGTCTTCAGTGGATCCTTGACGACCTGGACGACAACCTCCTGCCCCTTTTTCAGCAGCGAGCTGATCTTCTTGCCGCCCTCTTCGCCGCGGCCACGGCGCGGCGTCTCAACGCCGGGCAGCACAATCTCGTCGATGTGAAGAAAGGCGTTCTTCTCCAAACCGATATCGATAAATGCCGCTTCAAGCCCGTCGATTACGTTGTCGACTTGGCCTTTGTAGACATTGCCAACGATCGAACGGTTGCCTCGCCGTTCGATGTACAGCTCCGCTACGCGGTAGCCGGCCGATGGGTTTGCTTTCTCCGACGGGCGCTGATCGCGCTCCTTGGCGGGGGTTCCTGCCTGTTCGAGCAGCGCGACGCGGGTCTCCCACGGATCGACGCTGACTAGTACTTGCTTCTTCATTGGGTTGCTCTTTTCATTGGAATTGGAGCACCCGTCCCTGCGACATCGCGGCCCTGCGGCCTTGAGCGTAGATCGACTGCAGCAGACCGACGGCGATCATCGTCGCGATTAGCGACGAGCCTCCGTAACTCATCAGCGGCAACGGGATTCCCGTAATCGGCATGATGCCGACCGTCATTCCAACGTTGACGAAGACCTGGAACATCAGCATCACAACGATGCCGCCGGCCAATAAGGCGCCGTAGAGGTTCTTCGCCATCGTCAGTATTCGCAGCGCGCGCCAGAGAATCAGCGCGTAGAGCGAAAGGACGAGTGCCGCCCCCGCGAAGCCCCACCGTTCGCCAACTACGGCGAAAATAAAGTCGGTGTGGTGTTCGGGGAGGAAGTTGTACTTGGTCTGAGTTGCGCCGCTGCCGCGCCCGGTCTTTTCGCCGGACCCGATCGCAATGCGCGACTGGTTCTGCTGATAGCCCTCTGTGCCCGATGTCTCGGACGGGTGCAGGAACGCCGTTAGGCGGTCCTTTTGATAACTGTGGAGAACGTTTATGCCGACGCTCGGCAGCACGGCTAGCGAGAGCGCGATCGCCACTGCGGCGAGTGCGCCAAACGCCGCGAAGTGCTGCCACGGAACGCCTGCGATGAATAGGACCGCCAAAGTAATGGCGACAAAAACCAGGGCCGAGCCAAGGTCAGGCTGAAGCATCACAAGCGCTGCGGGCGCTAGCCCGATCAGCATCAAGCGGACGGTCGTTCGACTGTCTGCCATGCGGCGCGTCATGTCGATCGTGAACGCTGAAAGCGCAACGATCAACAAAACCTTTCCTAGTTCGGAGGCCTGGAAAGAGAAGAGTGGAAGGTCTACGGCACGGCGCGAACCACGCGCAACTGAGCCGAAGACGATTACGGTCAGGATCGAAGCGATCAGCAGCCCGTAGAAGAAATACTTCAGCTCACGCAGGCGCGAGTAGTCGCTGCGCCAGAGCAGGGTCGCGAGCAGCGCGCCGACGACGAAGTAGATCAGCTGGCGGATCACGAAGTAGTCGGGGCTGCCAGGGATATCGTTGCCAGTCGCTGCGCCGATTGTGAGCAGCGAACAGATCGCGAGCCCAAGCGTTGCGAGCACGAGCACGAGGTCGAACGGCAGCTGGAGGCCGATCGCCTTCTCGGCCTTCTCGTCGTCGGCCCTGCGTTGGATGACGGTCGTCGCGCTCATCGAGTCCTCGACGCTCCTGCCGAACATCTGCTCGGCTGCGCGAACCAGGTTGCCAGCATCTCGCAGACCGCCGGCGCGGCGGCTTCAGCGCCAAAGCCGCCATCCTCGACGGTGGCGACGATCACGATCGGTTTTGTCGCGCTGGGAACGTACGCTGCGTACCACGACTGGTCGGGGCGAGGTGGCCGCTCTGCCGTACCTGTCTTGCCGTAGACCGGGAATTTGGCTTGATCCCAGCCGCTAAATACGTCGGCCGAAGTACCGTCGCCGAGCGTCGCCTGGTGGAGCCCGTCGAGGATCGACCTCTGGTAGCTGGGATCGATCACGACGCGGCGCAGCGGCGCAGCGGCGATCCGCTCCAGCTGCTGCCCGGTTTCGCTCTCGATCGTCATCCCCAGATGCGGCCGCACGACGGTGCCGCCGTTGGCAATCGTCGAGTAGGCCACCGCCATCTGCAGCGGCGAGGCCTGAACATCGCCTTGGCCGACGGCGAGCTGGATGTTGTCTCCGACAGACCACGGCCGCTTATCGGAGTAGAGGCAGTCCGGCGGGCACTTCTTGCCGGTTGACTTCTCCCAGGCAAGCTCTTTTTGATTCTGCTGCGCGCGCCACTGGCGATCGGGGATCGTTCCCGAAGACTCGCCAGGCAGATCGATCCCTGTCGCTTTGTCGAGGCCCAGCTTGCGCGCCCAACTCTGGATGATCTGGCCTTTCAGCGGGTTGGCGTCTCGGCCCAGCGTGTAGAAGAAAACGTCGGATGACACCTGCAGCGCACGGACGAGGCTGACCGGGCCGTTTGCCTGACGGCCTGCGTTATAGAACTTCTGCTTGCCGACGGTAAGGACGCCGGGATCGTCGACTGTCGTGTCGGCCGTAATTACGCCACCATCGAGCGCGGCCAGCGCCGTGATCGGCTTGAAGATCGAGCCGGTTGGGTAGCCGCCGCTGATCGCACGGTTGAAGAGTGGGGCGCCTGCTGCCTCGCCAAAGAGTCGCTCATAATCGGCCTGCGTGGCGATCGGCTTGGCGCGGAGGCTGGGGTCGTAGGTCGGAGCCGAGCCGAGCGCGAGGACGCGTCCGTTGCGCGGGTCGAGCGCGACGAACGCTCCGGCCGTTCCTCCGCCACTCATAGCTGAGGCCAATGCGCCCTCACCGCTGCGCTGAAGATCCGCATCAAGTGAGGTGCGGACGCTGTCGCCAGCGCGCGACTCGCGCGAGATCCGCTGCCCCTTGAGCTTCCCGGCGGCGTCGATCGTGATGCTCTTCGTACCGTCGACGCCGCGTAGATAGCGGTCGTAGGAGCGTTCGATGCCCTCTTGACCAACGATCGCGCCTGAGATCACACCACGGAAAGAGTCGGCTTTGAGTTGCGCCGGGCTGACCTGACCGACGGCGCCAAGCAGCTGCGCCGCGCCAACGCCACCGGGATAGCGGCGCACGTATACCTGGTCAACGCTGACGCCAGGGAACTGTCCGGGCCGCTCGAGCAGATAGTTACGCACTGCGGTCGGGACGTCGACCTGAACGCGAACGTTGGCGTAAGGCAACTGCGCGAGCTGTTGGATCACGCGCTCGTTGATCGTCGCTGTCGATATTCCAAGCACCGAGGCAAGCTGCGCGTAGCGCTTCTCCAGCGCAGCGTTTGCGGGAGCGGGAACTTTTGGCTGCGGCCCGCGCTGGCTGCGTGGCGTGCGCGCCCAAGTAGTCATCTGCTGCCCCCAAGTGGCGGCAGCTTCGCGCGTGGCCGCAGGCAGCTGCGCGGGATCGAGCTGCATCACTGAGGCTGGCCGGTTCTCAACCAGAGTCTTGCCGTTGCGATCCAAGACTGC